>JAEWHR010000164.1 GCA_023387655.1 Bacillota bacterium | reverse complement strand
AATAGTCAAGAAAGTGAGGTACTAGAAGCCTTAAAAGGACCATTTGAACATAATGGTGTTACTTACGTACCTGCACCAGGATATTTAGAACTAGCTAAGGAATATTTATTAGCAGATGATATAGATCTTACTGTGGAACAAAAGAATAAGGCGATAGCTGCAATTAGAACTAATGTAGAAACGGCAATATCCAATGGCTTTATTGTTCCATTAGAAAAAGAGCCTTCCAAAAATCAAGAAGGTAATACAGATGATAACACAAGCCAAAGTAATAACAGTAAACCAACTGAAACTTTGGATGCAGATGATAAGAAAGAGGAATCTGAAAAACAAGAATCTGATTCTACAGAGCAAAAAGAAACACAAGGTTCTGATAAAAAAGATAATAATACAGATGTACAAGATGTATCTAAGGACAATATAGATACCACAGAGGGAAGTAAAGATTCCCAAAAAGCAGAAGATAATAATAGCAATCAAAAAGAAGAGGCTTCCGACGAAGCTGGAGCTTTGAATGATGAAGAAATGAATCAAACCGGAAAAGAAGAGGAACAAAATCTTATGATTAAAGAGACGGGCTATAATGTTAGTCAAGCTTTATATTTTATTAGGATTCTTCTTTTCGCCCTTGTACTTACGAGTGTAGTTTTACTACGTAATTTTAAAATCGCCAGAAAAAATGAATCATAAAAAAACAGCACTATCTCGTATCTTCCAACCAGTCCTAGTATTCTTACTCAGCACCGCAATCCTGTATATTTCATGCAAAAGTTTTATCGATATGTCAGCAGACATGCTTTGGAGTGCGTTGATTCAAGGGGACCAAGGGTATAAAGATAATTTCGAAAAATTAAACAAGATAGAGTACATAAATCAGGTGGAAAGCAATCATGGCGATGTTACTGTTCCACAATATGGTGAGCAATATGCGACTATCGAGTTTAAGAATTACGACATTAACATTCCATTATACTATGGGGACGATAATGAGATATTAAAACTTGGAGCGGGCCAGTATACGAATGGAGTAGTACCAGGAATGGATGGAACTATTCTAATCGGAGGTCATGATATGACCTATTTTAAGAAACTGGACATGCTAAAAAAAGACAATTTGATAATAATTAAGACGGAATACGGAGCTTATCAATATAAAGTTGCTGATATAACCATCTTGTCTGTAGAAGATGCAACAAAAGCATGTCAAGATTATCAGGGCGTTATATTATACACATGTTATCCGTTTGGTAATGTCGAATCAAAAGGCCGTGAACGGTATTTGGTGTTTTGTACTATAGATAAGGAGGTAGTTCATGATGAAGCAAAGTAAGCATAGAACTCTTCTTAGTATAATATGCTCAATCTTAATTACTCTGTTTGCGACAATATTATTAACAACGACATTAACTTATGTGGCTGTTTTCCGACAACAAAACATACTAAAAGTTATGGAAGCATCGGATTGGTATGAACAGGGATATCAAGAGCTGATACATAGAGTAGAGGATCAGAATAAAGATACCCAAATACCACTCTCTACTATAACCAATGTTATAACTTTAAATCGTTATTACATCGATCAACGAGATTATGTAATTAATGCTATTTCTGGAAGTGTTGATTCTTATTCTTATGATGAATTAAATAGCAATCTCAAACAATCCTTTGTAACTTATTTTGAACAACAGGGGATTGCGATAAGTGATAGTTTAGCAAAAACCATTGATAAGGTAACAGAAACTGTAACTATAGAATATGAGGGATGGATTCAGTCACAGTTATTTAAAGAATTAGGAGAATTGAAAAATACTTTTAAAACATTACTTCGATGGATAATTCCTTTTACTATTATTGGAATGCTGGTATTTGCAATTGCTTTATTTCAGATGTATGGACACAAACATAAATCAATACGGTACTTATCCTATTCTTTCATATCAGTTTTTTTTATCAATGTAGTAATATACATCATATTTGATAAATGTATATATCTTAATAATATACATTTATCGACAAAATTCTATAGTCAATTCGCACTACAATACTTAAAGAACGTACAAAATATATATCTGTTTGGAGTAGCAATCTCCGGAATTGTTTTTGTTATATTAAGCTTTATTGGCTATTCGATAAAAAGGTCTAAGATTAGGGAGTGATGAAGATAGAACAATATACAGATATACACACGCACATTCTCCCAGGAATTGATGATGGAGCGGTAAATATTACGATGACTCTTAGGATGATAGAGATAGCCAAAGAAAACGGAATTTGTAATATGATAGCAACCCCACATCATATACCAGGTGAAGCATATGATCTTTTAGAGTTAGATAGTGTTTATGAAAGCGTTAAGAGTGAGTTTGCCAAATTTAACATGAATTTATTTTTAGGGAATGAAATATATCTTAATAGTGGTACGCTTGACTCCTTACTAAGTGGGAAGGCGCTTACTTTAGCGAAGACCCGGTATGTGCTTATTGAATGCTCGCCTGCTGAAGGATACCGTAATTTATATAACGGATTGCGTGATCTTTTGTTAAATGGTTACATTCCTATCTTAGCACATGTAGAACGATATCATTGTTTAATAAGAGATATAAAACGTATTGGAGAACTCATATCCCTTGGGTGTTATATTCAAGTAAATGCTTCTAGTTTATCCGGAAGTATGTTCTCGTCAGAACTTAGATTTATAAAGAAACTACTAAAACTAGATGAAATCCATTTTATCGCCAGTGATTGTCATAATACCAAAGAAAGATCACCTCGGTTAGCAGATGGAGTGAATAGATGTAAAAGGTGGTTAACAGATGCTCAGCTTCAAAAGATATTTTATGAAAATCCAAAGAAGCTTCTAGAAAATAAACTGATTTAGGAGTGTGTTATGAATACGAACGATAGAGATGATGAAATTGAAATTGATCTTCGCGACATATTTAATCTGCTAAGAAAGAAATTATGGATCGTAATTCTAAGCGGTTTACTATTCGCAATATCAGCAGGGGTAGTGAGTAAGTTTGTTCTTACTCCAATGTATACTTCCAGTACGAAACTATATATTGTGAATAAGTCTCAATCATTAAGTTCTCTATCCTTGAGTGATTTGCAATTGGGAACTCAGTTAACGAAGGACTATATGGTTTTGGTAAAGAGTAGACCTGTTACAGAGCAAGTAATAAAAAATCTTGGGTTACAAATGAAGCATGAAGAATTACTAGATATTATGACCCTTACAAATCCTAATGATACCAGAATCTTAGATATCACAGTAGAATATCCGGATGCTTATCTAGCAAAACAAATAGTAGATGAAGTAGCGAAAGTATCTGCAGCCAGAATAGCTGTGATTATGGATATTAAGGAGCCAAGTATTGTAGAAGAAGGGCATATCGCCACGACTCAAACGAGTCCTAATACTCTAAAAAACACGATAATCTTCGGATTTTTGGGAGCAGTTATAAGTATTGCTATTATCATAATACTTCATCTAATGAATGATCGTATTGAGACGGCAGGAGACATTGAAAAGCATCTTGGTATTAGTGTCATTGGACTGATACCATTACAGCAGCAAGGGAAAGAAGATAAAAATGGAGGCGTTTAATACGATATGAATAAAATAACCTTTGAGAAAATAGAAGATTTAGATTATCGTTCTAACGAATCTTATAAAACATTACGAACTAATCTACAATTTTGTGGTAGTGAAGTTAAGGTGATTCTGTTCACTAGCTGTATACCCAATGAGGGAAAAAGTAGCGTTTCCTTTCACTTAGCAAAATCATTTGCCGAGAATGGGAAAAAAGTGATATTAATCGATGCAGACTTAAGAAAATCAGTTATTATTGGTCAGCGTAGAGTAAACACTCAGATCGAGGGATTATCCTATTATCTTTCTGGTCAGAAGAAATTAGAAGAAGTGATTTACGATACGAATATCGAGAATATGAGTATCATCTTTGCTGGTAAGGTTCCACCAAATCCGTCTGAATTATTAGGACATGAGAGATTTAAGCAGATGATAGATCATTTAAAAGAGAGTTATGACTATGTCATTATAGATACTCCACCACTTGGATCCGTTATAGATAGCGCGGTAATTGCACCTTATTGTGATGGCGCGGTGTTAGTAATCTCCAGCAATATGGTAAGTTATCGATTTGCACAAGACGTTAAGATGCAGCTTGAGAAAACCAATTGTCCAATACTTGGTGCTGTGCTTAATAAAGTACCAATGGACAAAAAAGGATATTATGGGCGTTATTACGGAAGTTATTATGGTAAATATTATGGAACATATGCACAAGATAAAAAATAAATAGGGTTATGAATGTTTAGGGGGAATCGTGTTGGATAAAAAAAGAACGCTAGTAATAAGCCTAATTACTCTGATATTAGTGCTTATCTGCTACATAGGATTATCTGCACCGAAAGAAAAGATTGTGATCAATTCAAGTGTTACTATAGATGAAGAACAATCAATACCAACCATAACAGTAGTGAAAAAAACAGAAGATATTACACAAAATGAACTGCAAGAGTTGAATGCTTCCTTACAGATCGAATTTGCACTAGGTATTTTTATAGTCCTGGTGATCAGCTTTGTTTTGTGTAAGCTTATCGCAAGAAAAAACTATATCTTCATGAAACAAGATACTGGGAGTGAGTTAAAGAAGGAACAGAATGGACAAATCAGCGGTGAATTATTATGAGTCAAAAGAGTAAGAGTTTAGATGAACTAAAATTATTACTCCTTGATTTAATTGCTTTAACAATTGCATTCTTTGTTTCCTTCATTATCCGTTACGGTTGGGTAGCAAATTATTTATTTTGGAATGTATACGGAATAGCATACATAGGTAGCTGTCTTCTGTATATCTTATATTACTTATATATTACCAAAAAAACTAAAGATTTTTTTAAACGTGGCTTTTATGAAGAGTTTATTAGTGTATTTCAGAACATTAGTGTGTATTCTCTCACTATTCTTGCACTACTCTTCTTGATTAAAAAAAGCACCATATATTCCAGAGCATTTTTTATGATATTTTTTGTTGCATTTATCTTTATTTCTTATATTATACGCTTATATTACAAAGTATTTCTTATTGCTTTATATAATAAGCAGGAGCTAAGAAATAAGATAATAATTGTAACAACTGCCAATTATGCTGCTGCTACAGTAAAACGGTTACATAGCGAGCAGCCATGGAATGTTCAATTTACTGGTATTGTATTATTGGATACCAATATGGTAGGTCTAAGAGTAGATGGCATCAAAGTCATCGCAGATAAGAAGACGATGTATGATGTTATTACAAAGGCAGAAGTTGATGAAGTGTTCATTAGTTTACCAAGCTTTGAAGGTGCGGATCTGGAACATATGATCAATGAACTGCAAGATATGGGAACTACAGTGGAACTAAGTATTAATACTTTTAATCTAAAGTTAAAGGAAAAGACGATTAGGAACTTCTCAGGATTTCATGTTCTAACCTTCTCAACCAAAGTATTTGATTATAGTGCTTTGGCAGTAAAGAGAGCGATTGATATAGTTGGAGGATTGATAGGGTGTGTATTCACTATATTACTCACCCTAGTAATTGCCCCAGCGATATTAATAGAATCCCCTGGTCCTGTTGTGTTTTCCCAAGTGAGAGTCGGAAAAAACGGACGACGGTTTCGTATCTATAAATTTCGTTCCATGTACCGCGATGCAGAGAA
>JAEWHR010000085.1 GCA_023387655.1 Bacillota bacterium | reverse complement strand
ATAGTTTCCTTGGCCCTGTGGTCTATCACCACTATTTGGTCTTCTATCTCCGTAATTACCTTGACCCTGTGGCCTTCTATCTCCGTAACTTCCTTGGCCCTGTGGTCTGTCACCATTATTTGGTCTTCTGTCTCCGTAATTACCTTGACCTTGTGGTCTTCTATCGCCATAGTTGTTCTGACCCTGTGGTCTTCTATCCCCGTAGCTTCCTTGACCCTGTGGTCTTCTATCTCCAGAATTTGTTGAAGACTGTGGTCTTTCTCCATTGTCTCTTTTATCTGTATTTTGGTTTTTTGTTTCACCACTCAATTGTTTGTTATCACTATTCTCGGTTTTACCTGCTGTTGTTTGTTGTTCACTCATATTTCTTCTCTCTCCCTGCGTTGTCATTGGTCGTTGTTTTTGCACCACTGTCTCTGTAGGAGTCTGCTCTGCCTTTACCGTAACGCTGTTCATATTTTCTGGTTTTTCCACTCTTGATGCCTTTCCACTATCTATAGATTTTGGCTCAAATTTTTTTACTGAACCTTTAAATTTTCCTCGGACCAAATCAATATCTTTATCTTCAATGCTATTGCGGTAGCTTTTTACCTCTGATCCTTTCGACTGTAAAAAGCTAACAATCTCATTGTTGTCTACTCCTAACTCTTTGGCTAATTCATGGATTTTCATTTTTGCCATATATTATTACCTCCGCTTAGTAGGTTCTCAACAATCACTCTTCATTATTTCGAACTCTCCTGATTCAAATATTTTTCTATGCTCCTTGCCATTCCTTTGTCATTAATACATAAGGATGCGCGAAATTCTTTCCCTATCGCGTGTCCAAGTTCAGTCTTTTCACCGAAGTTATAGATCGGTACGTCGTAGAAGGTACACATATTGCGAAACATTTTCTTCGTATTCTCAGAAGAATCTTCCGCTACTATGACCACGCACGCCTTCCCCTCTTTTACCGACTTTTCAGTAGAAAATTCTCCACTTGCCACATATCCTGCTTTTGTTGCCAGTGAAAGTAACGACATTACTCGTTTCTTCGTGGCTGCTGCCTTTAGTAGCATTTCGTCATTCATCTGCAATCTCACTCAACTCACTTTCCAATTGTTCATATACCTCTTTTGGAATCGCAGTTTTTAAGGATCTCTCAAGCCCCTTACTTTTGATGGCTTTTCTAAGACATTCCAATGAGTTGCATATGTATGCTCCTCTACCGTTTTTCTTTCCAGTTGCATCAAGAACAATCGTCTCTTCGGGTGTTTTTAACACGCGAATCATCTCTTTTTTACTCTTCATCTCTCCGCAACCGGTGCACTTACGTAATGGAATTTTTCTTGTATTCATATCGTCATCTACCTCTCAGGGAAACCTATTCCTCGTAGTAACTACCATATACCTGTGATTCGCTCTTGATATCAATCTTATACCCAGTTAATCTAGCAGCAAGTCTGGCATTCTGTCCCTGTCTACCAATTGCTAGTGATAATTGATAATCTGGCACAATAACCTTTGCGCTCATTTCATCTTCATTGACATCCACAGAAACAACCTTTGCAGGACTTAATGCATTCTCGATTAATTCTGCAGGGTCATCACTCCAGTTAACAATATCAATTTTCTCACCACCAAGTTCATTCACTATGGCATTTACCCTAGCTCCGTTTAGACCAACACATGCTCCGACTGGATCAACATTAGGATCGTTGCTTGATACTGCCATCTTTGTTCTATCTCCGGCTTCACGGGAAATGCTCTTAATCTCAACAATTCCTTCTTTTACCTCTGTTACTTCAGCCTCAAATAATCTCTTCACAAGTTCTGGATGGGTTCTAGAAACTGTAATCTTAGGTCCTTTGGTAGTATCTTTAACTTCAAGCACATAAAGTTTTACACGGTCCGTTGGACGGAAACGCTCTCCCTTGATCTGTTCATTTTCCATAAGAACAGCATCCACTTTACCAAGGTTAATACTTACGTTGTTTCCAACATAACGCTGAACGATACCTGTTACGATATCTTTTTCTCTTCCATAATATTGATTAAATAAAACTTTACGTTCTTCCTCACGGATTTTTTGAACTACTACCTGCTTCGCTTTTTGAGCAGCAATACGTCCAAAGTTCTTTGGAGTAACCTCCACCTGAACGATATCACCTAATTCATACTTTCCTTTTGGAAATTTCATTGTAGCTTCTGCTAGACTAATCTCAAGCACAGGATCTTGCACCTGCTCTACTACAACGCGCTCTGCAAAAACGCTGACAGCTCCTGTCTTACGGTCAATGTAGACCTTTATATTATCCGCTTTCCCAAAATGATTTTTACATGCTGCTACTAAAGAATTTTCCATCGCCTCTAATAAGACTTCTTTGCTGATGTCCTTTTCTTTCTCAATTTGATTCAAAGCTTCAATTAGTTCCTTGTTCCCTTCCATTTTCTACGATTCCTCCTTATTAAAAGTCAAGCGCTAATCTTACCATAGCGATGTCTGCTCGAGCAAACTCCATCATTGTACCATCTGCCTGCTGTATTTTAAGCGTTTCCTGATCAAAATCAGTTAAAACTCCTTCAAAATCTTTTTGCTTATTAATAGCTTTATATAGCTTTATTTCAACTTCTTCACCAAGGCTGCGTTTAAAATCCTTGTCTTTTTTAAGTTGTCTTCCAAGTCCAGGTGAACTCACCTCTAGAATATAGGCATCCGGAATAAAGTCCTTCTCATCAAGCAAATCACTTAAGCGTCTGCTAACTATTTCGCAATCATCTACCGTAATACCGCCTTCTTTATCAATGTAAGCACGTAAATACCAATTGCCAGCTTCTTTTACATACTCTACGTCTACCAATTCGAAATTATTTTCCTCCATAATAGGTGTAAGTAGTTTTTCTGTTTTTAATTCATATTCTTCTCTCTTTGTCATAAAGACACCTCCTTTTTTATTATTACCATAATGCTACTTCTTCATGACAAATGATGTGCTGACTTGGTGCTATTTGATCTGTATAGCAAAAAGTAAGAGTGGACTTTCGCCCACTCCTGTCATAATCATATCATTGCATCGAGCTCATTATACCATTCATTCCAAATTATTGCAAGAACTATTTCATAATTACTAGGTTAGACGTATACTAACTTCACCTGTATGGATGGTCTCTATCATCTTATTTTCATATTCTACAATCAAACCTCCATTGTCATCAATTCCAATGGCGATTGCTTTTTTAGGTTCACTTAAGCCTAAAATATTAATTTCCTTTCCAAGTACCATCGAGTTCTCCCGATAGTCCTTTAGAAACTCTCTGTTATCTGAATCCATACATACTTGTAACACCTGAGATAATATCTCTGCAATTAACTGATTTCTATTTACACCACCAGTATCTCCATAATAAAGTGCTCCGGCAATGTCTTTTAAATCAGAAGGAATTTGCTCTGCCTGTATATTAAAATTAATTCCAATTCCTAGAATGATACTTTCAATAAGTCCAGTCTCACAATTTGTGACTGCTTCTGTCAAAATACCACAGACTTTTTTCCCTTCATAATATAAATCATTGACCCACTTAATTTGAGTTTCCATCTTTGTTACATTTTTTATTGCACGATAAACTGCAACGGAAGCAGCGGTTGTTATATAAATAGCATCCGAAGCAGTTAGGGATGGTTTTAATATAATGCTCATATAGATACCGCTACCCTGCATCGATACAAAATTTCTTCCTCGTCTACCACGTCCTGCTGTCTGCTTATTTGCTATGAACACACTACCATGGGGAGCACCGTTTGCAGCTGCAAGTTTTGCATCCTGATTGGTAGATCCAGTTTCTTCTCTAACTTCGATTTGTAAACTTTCTTTCTCCTTGTTAAGAAAGGTTTTAATACCCTCTATGGATAATACATCACTGGCTGTAGCCAGACAATATCCTCGATTAGGTACCGCAATAATCTCGTGTCCCATTGTTTCTAGTGCTTTAGTGGCTTTCCAAACCGCAGCTCTAGATACTTTTAGTCTACCTGCAAGTTCCTCTCCAGAGAAAAATTCACCACGATTTTCTTCTAATGTTTTAAGTACCTCTTGTTTTACTGACATCCAATCCCTCGTTTCACAACGCTAATAAGAGTTGTCCTCGTTTTACTACCCTAATTATAGCGAATCTAGGGAATGGATTCAACTATTTATCGTTTGCTTTTGTATAAGGTGCTAAAGTAAGACTTACAAAAAACCCCTGACCATGGTGACAGTTTGGGCATTCCTTGGGAGCTTCTTTTCCTTCATGAACATATCCGCAATATAGGCACATCCATTCAGTTTTTACATCTGCAATAAATAGTTTATTATCACGAAGCATATCAGCTATCATTGTAAAGCGATCACCATGAATCTTCTCGACGCTTGCTATCATAGCAAATTGAGCAGCTATTTGAGGAAACCCTTCTTCCCTTGCCTTCTCACCAAAGTTTTTATATACATCATCATGCTCCTCAAACTCATTATGAGCTGCCGCACGTAATAACTGCTCAAGGTCCTCATGCAAGTCTACTGGATAACTGCCATCTACAGTGATCGTCTCACCAATAAATGGCCTTAAATGTTCATAAAATAATTTTGCGTGAGAATATTCCTGATCCGCTGTAAAATTAAATATTTGTTCAATTACATAATACCCTTGCTTTCTGGCTTGCTTTCCTGAAAAAGTATAACGATTCCTAGCTTGGCTTTCTCCGGCAAATGCTCTCATTAGATTTTCTTTAGTTTCACTATCTTTAAATTCAATGGACATAAAAAAACCTCCTGTATTCCATACTCATTTGAAAGTATTACCGAAAATACAGAAGGTTATGTTTTATTTTTCAAAACTTTGCATTGTTATTATATCTTTAAACTAAAAGTTCGATGCATCCTAAAACAACTGTTCCCTTAGGATAAGATACCAGTGTCAGTAACTGCTTTATAATAAGAAACTAATGGTAAGAAACTTTGTGCGAAATTTTTAGTCCCTGGTCCTGGCCCTATAACGCTGTCCTCTACGATCTTTTTGCTACCACCAAACGAAGCGTTTCGATTCTCTGTAGCTAATTCAAACGTCGTTAATCCATAAGAAAGATATTTTTCATCTCCCGTTAACTCATAACAAATGGTTAATGCTTCTAAAATAATTGTATTATTACCAAGGCGCTTAAGACTAGGTAACTCTTTGTAATAGAACAATCCATTGTCCATATAGCAGTTTTCAATTAAATCATCCACTGCTCGAATTATCATGTTTTTGATTTTGTCACTTGGTTTAATACGGTGGTATCTCATCAAACTTCCAACTGCAATGGATATCATAAACACAACACGAATTGCGGTATTATCTGTGTATGGAGAAAGCCAGTGTCCATATTCCTTCTCCCAATCTTCAAAATGACCTACAATCCAGTCACATTTTAAAAGCCAACGTTCGTCATGTGTTTCTTTATATAGAGCTACAAGGCTTCGCATTGCCCAACCTGTTTCTCTCGCATTTATCTCACCCTTTTGTTGAAACATTGGTGTTTCTAACAGACGCAAGATATTTTCACCAATTCCAATTGCTGTTTTATAGCTTTCTTCATCCCCAGTAAAATGATAATAATCGATTAGGCCCTCTACCCATTGATGACTACATACAATCGTACTATTTAGTACATGGTTGTTCGTATGTTCCCATTGGCCTCCATAATATAATGGATTATCACTATAATGGCATACATCCACATCCATCCAGTGTCTGCCTGCTACGATTAAATAGTCTAAGAAACGCCTTGTACCAGTTCTTACATACATCAATGCGCATGCATGAGGAAAATCATATTCATTGTTAGTCCACACTGGCAATCCGCCACCACGACCTTGTGTTGTATAACCAGCATCTGGAGAATCTCCCCAATTTAGCATTCCATAGCATCTGGCATGACTATCCGCTTTGGCGATAAGAGACAACTCTACCTTGGCAATCTTCTTATCCACAAAGACATCATGGAACGTTTTAGAATCCCTATAAACAGAACTTTCTAACTGTGGACGATCTGGCATCTGATAAATAAGACTTCGATTATTTAACTCCTTTAAATCTTCCTCTGCTTTATGAAAATGAAGGAGAAATTTTTGTTCTCTTGCCATACCGGATTGTAACATAATCTTTGTAGCATTTTCAGGAACTAAGCTAATCTTGATTCCTTGCTTTGAGCTTTCCACTGCTTTGGGATAGTTTTGTTGTGCTTGGTAGATAGTTGCACAGACACCACCATCGGCAGTATTATAATCAGCAAACATTGTTCCATAAAAAACTTCGGCAATATGTTCATTCGCTTCGTACAATAAATCCTCCGCATCTATTTTCTTAGAAACGGTTTCTCCTTGTTCACTAACTAAATATTCCGTACGGTAATTTGAAGTTGCTACACAGGTGCGTGTAACTTCAGTATACGCATCATTCTTATCACCGACTTGTTTTTTCGCATAGATTTCATAGTTAAGAGATTCAATCGGCAAAACTTGATTTGAGGTATTGAATAAGCGATAAGCTACCTCTATAAAAGGTTTTCCTGCATAGGCTATTAATTGTACGGTTACTTTATAGGATTGATCCTCTATGGTGTGTTCTCCGACACCTTCTAAAATTATGCAAACTGGCCCTTGTTCTACAATATGAAATTGATGGAGATTAAACTCACAGAGTCCTTTCTTATCTATATGTAGTAATGGAGCGCTAAATTGGCTATTATGATAGACGGTTCCATTTAAGCGCACCTCTTTTATGAAACCACTCTTACCAGTATTCGTTGTAAAGCTAAACTCTCCCGTTTGTATTGTGTAATTCTCTAACTCCTTCTTTAACGATAACGTTGGTATAGAATCTAATCCATCTTTGCTATTGTTAATTATGGAATTGGTTTTCGTTGTAGTATCTAAACTTCTTTTTCTTTGATCCTCTAAAAACTCTTCTCTATCTAAGTAAAGCTCATAAGAAGTTCCCTTGTTTCCCGGTAAATCTGCTAAGAAACGTACAAAAAACCAGCGAATCGATCCATCTTCCCAATAACTAGTAATTTTAGTTTGTGAGACTGTTTCCACGCCGTCTTTCGCAACGACTACACCTTCTGTGCTCTTTATTTTTCCTTTTTCCACCGGTATCGCAACACCACAAGGTTCCATTTTACGTTCTTTTAGGTATATCTTTTCAAAAGTTAATGTAATCATACGTATTTCTTTCTCCCTTCCAAACAGGTAACATAATGTCCTACTCTTAGAGGTCATTTCTTTAAATTTGGATAGTTCTATATTTTCTTTTGTTTAAATTTGATATAGATTCTATCGTTTTTAATTATTACTTGTATTATATCACAATAATTCTTTATAGTATGGGAATATTCTTGTTATTTAGCATGTATTTTACTGATTTTTTGCACTTTTCTATTATATATGCTTACATAAAAAAATAGCCCTATGTCAAGTATTATGAATTCCATGATTCCATATACTTTCCATAAAGCTATCATCCATTTACATACTCAGCTTACCAAGCTTACAATAAAATAAGCATTATTCCTTCTCTATCGATACCGAAGCCTCTTTCCTATTCTTATTGATTCGAAGAGCTTTACCAGCAAATACGCCACCTGTTGCAATCAAGGCTAGGAATACAAACTTAAATGTGGTTCGTAATAACTCGACTATAAAATTTTCCATCGCTCTACCTCCTTCAATTTAATCTTACGTTAACCAAAACTAAATTTATTATACAATAAACTCAAAAAAGATGCAAATTGAAAAGACAGTATTATCTACGATGAGAAAGCTCTCCAATAATATCATCCCAGTCAACACCACGTTCTGCCATTAACACCATCATATGATAAAGAAAATCTGAGATTTCATATTTTAATTCTTCAGGATTTGGATTTTTAGCAGCGATTACAATTTCAGTAGCCTCTTCTCCGCATTTTTTTAGAATTTTATCAATTCCTTTTTCAAACAAATAGTTAGTATAAGAACCTTCCTTGGGATTTTTCTTGCGATCCAAGATTACTTGATATACATCCTGCATTACCAATAAAGGATTTGATTCTTCATACTCCTTCTTCACCAGTTCTTGAAAAAAGCAGGTAGTATTTCCAGTATGGCATGCTGGTCCTTGAGGCTGAACCTTCGCTAAAATCGTATCCTTATCACAATCAAGAGTTAAGGAACGTACATACTGGTAATTTCCTGAAGTTTCACCCTTAATCCATAGACTCTGCCTACTTCTTGAATAGTATGTCATACGGCCAGTTTCTAACGTCTTATCATATGCTTCTTCATTCATATATGCAACCATAAGGACTTCCTTGGTCTTATAGTCCTGTGTCACAACAGGAATTAATCCTTGTTCATTAAGCTTAAACTCAGAAAATGGTAGGTTGCTTCGAAACAAATTCATTTCAATTCCTACTTCACCTAATAATCTCTTTATTTTATAGATATCCTTATTTTCATAATAATCGGTTGCAACGCCAAGTACATTCTTTGTTTTAATCAATGTCTCCATATCATTTCTCAACAAGCTATCTCTAATATATACAGGAAAAGGAGCTGTTTCTATTTTCTCTAATATGTTCTCAGTCATATAGACATGTTTGATTAGCACAGCATCTATCCCTAAAGGTAGGATGTCCTTTGTTAAATCTTCTCGTTGCAAGATACCATCATTTTTTTCAGCACTCGCATCAAACTCTAAGATAATTTTATCTTTACCAAAACGATCAGATCCTTCTTTAAGAATCGAGATATCAGTCAGCTTACAAAAAGGAATCACTACTTTTGCAGCCCCAGTATAAAATGCTTTTTTAACATCCTCAAAACGCTTTACGAGATAGCCAATCATCACCGGTATCTCTACCTGCTTTACAATAGCTTTTACAGTTAATAAAAATTCTTCTCGTTCCTTCTCAAGGATGGAATAATTATAAATGAACAATTCATCTGCACCGTTTTGTTCATAAGCTAAAGCTCGCTTTATTACACTATTCTCTAGCTCATTTTCTGCATTAATATAAGCAATAATTTTTTTATACATAGCAAATCTCTCTTTCTTCTGTCATATAAGGAAAATGCGTTTGCGAACTTTTTCTTATCAAAAATAAACTACTTCTCAAACAGCTTAATCGCCTTCTCTAATTCAATTCTTCGTTCATATAACGCTTTCCCTATAATAGCCCCAGATACTTTTATCTCATCGAGTGCTTCTAAATCTTTCATTGAAGATACACCACCCGAAGCTATGATATTAAGACCAGTCAAATCGACCATCTCTTTCGTATGTTCAATATTAGGTCCTTGTAACATACCATCTTTGGAAATATCCGTATAAACAATTGTAGATACCCCCATATCTTTCATCTCAAGAGCAAGAGATACTGCATGATAATTGCTTACCCTTTCCCACCCTTCGATAGCAACCATACCATTTTTGGCATCGATTCCTACTACTATTTTATCAGTTCCAAAAGTAGATATAATCTCTTTTATAAACTGAGGATTTTCTACTGCTTTCGTACCAATGATAACACGGCTAACCCCAAGATTTAACTTATGCTCAATATCTTGAATCGTACGAATACCTCCTCCAACCTGAATCGGTACCGAAACAGTCTGAACGATATCTTTGATCACCTCATCATTCATGCTATGACCAGCCAATGCTCCATCCAGATCTACAATATGAATATAGTTTGCTCCCTGGCGCTCCCACTGCTTTGCAATATTAGCAGGCACATGGGAATACACTTCCACATCATGAAATTGTCCCTGTCTTAATCTAACACACTGTCCATTTCGAATATCAATTGCTGGATATAATTTCATCGCCTTCTCCTATCTGCCATCTTGGCTAACTAATTCATTCTACAGTTCCTTTCGTGGATAACACTCCTTGTATTCTTGGATCAATCATACACGCTTCATCAAGCGCCTTTGCAAACGCTTTAAACATGGCTTCTACTATGTGATGATTGTTGCTGCCATCCATTTGCTTTATGTGAAGATTCATACCAGCGCTATAAGAGATGGCATAGAAAAATTCTTGTACAAGTTCAGTATCCATATATCCTAACTTTTCACAAGTTAATTGTGCCTGATAGTTTAAATAAGGACGTCCTGACAAATCAATCGCACATAATACCAAGGTTTCATCCATTGGAAGCAAAAAGGAGCCATATCGACGGATTCCATTCTTTTCATTGAGAGCTTGCTTGATAGCCTGCCCTAGAACAATTCCGGTATCCTCTACGGTATGATGAGTGTCCACATAAAGATCTCCCTTTACCTTAACCTTTAAGTCAAAAAAACCATGTTTTGCAAAGCTTTGTAACATATGATTAAAGAACCCGATACCGGTATCTATTTCTGCGAGTCCTGAACCATCTAGATTTAGCTCTAAGTTAATGTCTGTTTCATTCGTTTTTCTCGATATTTTTGCTATTCGGTTCACACTAATCCTCATTTCTGCGCTGCGAATATTTATTCTTTTGTTTGTGACCGCTGCGCCAGCACAAACTAGTTACCTATTTTTTAAAGCCCTGATTGTGGGCATAAAGTTGAGGTTCCATTCCCTTCATCTAATTCTCTTCATTAATCTAAATCTCTTCATTTTCAAATCGTACCGATATAGAATTTGCATGTGCGGTAAGTCCTTCTGCTTTAGCAAACGTTACAATATCTTGATACACTGGCCAAAGAGCTTCTCTTGAGTAAGAAATAATACTAGATTTCTTAATAAAATCATCTACACTCAATGGTGAGAAAAATTTTGCGGTACCATTCGTTGGAAGTACATGGTTCGGTCCTGCATAGTAATCTCCAAGTGGCTCTGAAGAATACTCTCCTATAAAAATCGCACCAGCATTTTTTATCTTCGTCATCACTTCAAAAGCATTTTTGGTCATAATCTCAAGATGCTCAGAAGCAATCTCGTTTGCCGTATCAATTGCTTCGTCTAAATTTTTAGCAACTAATATATATCCATAGTTATCTAAAGAAGCACGCATAATTTCACTTCGATTTAAAACTTCTAAGAATCCATCCACTTCATCCGATACCTTTTTCGCAAGTGTTTCGCTGGTAGTAATTAGAATCGAGGAAGCTAATTCATCATGCTCTGCTTGTGATAGAAGATCCGCAGCAACAAATCTAGGATTCGCAGTTTCATCGGCAATCACGAGTATTTCACTTGGACCAGCAATTGAATCTATACTAACATTCCCATAAACAGCTTTTTTTGCAAGTGCTACGTAGATGTTACCAGGTCCTACTATCTTATCGACTTTTTTTATCGACTCTGTTCCATAAGCAAGTGCTGCTATTGCTTGTGCTCCACCCACTTTATAGATTTCGGTAACCCCTGCCTCTTTTGCTGCAACTAAAGTGCCTGGATTTACTAACCCATCAGAACCTGGTGGGGTTGTCATAGCAATACGTCTGACACCCGCAACTTTTGCAGGTAACACATTCATCAATACAGAGGATGGATATGCCGCTTTTCCTCCTGGAACATAGACACCTACTGCATCGATTGCTGTTACCTTTTGTCCAAGAATAATGCCATTTGGTTCACTATCAAACCAGCTATATTGTTTTTGTTTTTGGTGATAAGCTTCGATGTTATGTATGGATTTTCGAATAACCTCAAGCGTTGTAGATGGGATTTGTTCGTAAGCTTTTGCAATTTCTTCTTCCGATACCTGTATGGTTTCCTTCGTAATGGTAGCTTTATCAAACCGCAAACTATATTCAAATAAAGCTTCATCACCACGTTTTCTTACTTCTCCAATGATGTTAGCAACTTGATCTTCATATTCTATATATTGATTTGGACTACGTTTCAGTAGGTTTTCTAATATATTGTTTTTTGTAGAATCATTTAATTCGATAATTCTCATAGCGAACCTGCCTTTCTATAAATTTAGTAAACTATTGAGCCTCCAATAGAACTTCTCGTAAATCATTAATCATCTTAGTAATTCTTCCATGTTCCATCTTCATACTTACTTGATTGACCACAACACGAGCGGATAATGGACAAATTTCTTCTAATACTTCTAGTCCATTTTCTCTTAAGGTAGAACCAGTCTCTACGATATCCACAATTACTTCTGATAACCCAACAATTGGTGCTAACTCAATCGAACCGTTTAATTTGATAATTTCTACTGTTTGATGCTTTTTATTATAAAAATAATCTTTAGCGATATTCGGGTATTTCGTTGCGACTCGTATCAGTTCACCATGATTCAAAAGTTCTTTTGCGCTCGCTGGTCCGGCTACGCACATACGGCATTTTCCTAAGTTTAAATCCAATACCTCATACAACTTTCTACCTTCTTCAAGAATGGTATCTTTCCCAACCACTCCAATATCAGCAGCACCATATTCAACATAAGTGGGAACATCATTTGCCTTTGCTAAAAAGAAACGCAGTTTTAATTCTTCATTGGTAAAAATTAATTTTCTAGAGTTTGGGTCTTTCATCTCCTCACAAGTGATTCCTACCTGCTCTAATATCTCTAGCGCCTTTTTCGCAAGGCGCCCTTTTGCTAATGCAATTGTAATATATTTCACTGTAACCTCCATATCTACGATAACATTCCTTTTAATGGTACCGTTTGTACCGTTCCATCCATAGCATGAATCACCTCTACTTCATCTTCTGTAAATAATGCTAATATACCACCAATTCCCATACGCTTAGCATACGCAATATACTCTTCTCTCGTTTTATCATTACTATGGACTAGCATCTCTATCTTCATATCTTGTTTGCGGAAATGATTTGCAAGAGCCACTGCATTTGCAATAAAAGAGGAGTCATAAACAATTAAAGTATTCTCTAATTCAGGTTCTTCCATCAGTTTTTGCCTGCTCAGTGCATTCAAGAGTTGATCAACTAAAACAGCCATACCGATTGCTGGCGCTTGTTTTCCAAACTGTCCAACCAAAGAATCGTAACGTCCTCCTGTAATCACAGCATCTCCCGTTCCATAGGTGTAAGCTCGAAAGATAATTCCCGTATAGTAATTGTACTTGCTAAGCATACCCAAATCAAAAGTGATGTACTGTTCATATCCATAGATCGTTAATAATTCAAAAAGTTTCTCCATACGTTCCAATGCTTTTCTTGCACGTTCATTATGTATGGAATCCTTCACACTAAGCACTTTGTTTAACGTACCAAAAAGATCCGTTAACTGTAAGATAACACTCTTCACAGGCTTTTCTAAGTTCTTTCCTCGTATTAATTCTTCCACACCAAATAAATTCTTGTTTTCAATAAGGATTCGTAACTGTTCGGTTTCTTCTTCATCAAATCCTGCTTCTTCTACGATACCAAGAAAAAAGTCTGCCTGACCAATTTCTACTTGAAATTCTTTTAAACCTGCACATTTTAAACATTCTACTGTCAAAGCAATCATCTCAGCATCTGCTTCAATGCTTGCATCATTAATTAATTCTGCTCCCAATTGAGTAGCTTCCTTTAATTTTCCTTGGTAACTGCTACTATTAATAAAAGTGCTACCACAATAACTTAAACGAATTGGCATCTGTTCCGTCTTATAATATTTGGCTACACAGCGTGCGATAGATGGTGTAATGTCAGGTCTTAGAACCAAGGTATTTCCTTCCCGATCAAAAAACTTATACATCTCCTTGCTACTCACACTTCCCCGTTCTTTACTAAAGATATCAAAAAACTCAAACATCGGGGTTTGTATCTCATGAAAACCATGCAGTGCTAATCGCTTACTAAGCTCTTGCTCTAGCATCTTTTTCTTTGCAAACTCGGAGTTATAAATGTCACGAACACCCTCTGGGGTATGTAATAATTTATCCATATGAATCCTTCCTTATAAACTTCAACATATACTTTATTTATGGTATTATAAATAATTATTTTACATTTTTTCTTATAATCCTATTGTTATTCCTCAAGGAGTAATTATGTTCCTATTCATTACACTTTATTGTGGTAACGTGATAATTCGCTACCACGCGAAGTTAACTTATTATAATGCAAATGTTTTTTCATGTCAAGGGAATATACCAATTACCAATATTCCTAGGCGATAGATTTGCTTTCAAATGAATGAGCGAATCACAACGTAATAACATAGAAATTAGAATATGCAAAAGAGCTGCCACAGACAGACTTTAGCAAAGAGTATTAATCCTCTCTATCTAATAAATCCTTTTGTAACAGCTCTAAAAATGGAACAAATACTCCACTATGCCTTCTTATATAAAAATCCTCGCAAAGCTCCTCTTTACGGAAACTTTTTCGCCCTCCAGATAACTTTCGATTCCAATATTTCATAAGTTCTTGAAAACGTAAGTAATAAAACTCATCTTTCTTTGAAAAGTAAATTAAAATAAAAGATACTCCTCCTTGTAATTCAAAGTCCTCCATGAATTTCACCTGATGTTCATGGATATTTTGCAAGGAAAAAGTATCCACTGCACATTCCTTTGCATCAAAACAAACCGGTATTCCTTGAACCGCTCCAATATAATCCACTGTACTTTTTTGCTCAAAATAAGCAAGTGTAATATGACGCTTCTCTTTATCAATCCGAATTGGTGTGATCGGAGTTGGAACCTTTTGAATTAAAGCTAAGCGATTTTCTCGATATTTTTCTATTGATAAATTAATTAACTCTTCTAAGGCAGATCCACGAAGCCCTCTTGAATTCCATAATGGCACTAAATTCCCCTCCTTTTCACAGTCTTACAAGATGTCACATAATATTAGTAAAGAAAGCATGATGAAGAATAACTTTGAATCAAGCTTTCATGTTTCTATAAGTACTTTTCTAACAATTGGTTTCAATATTCATACTCTTCCTAGCTACTACTTAATAAACTCTTCTCTAAGTTTTGAAAAAGTTTTGGTGTTGGCGCCACTATCTTTTGATTGCTTAACTTCTCTAATTCCTTAGGGAGACTAGGAAACTCTAATCGATACGAATGCAATAGTTGGTGATTTAATCCAAATTGTTTTTGTAATTTTTTATTTAATGTTTCATCTCCATACTTCATATCGCCAATGATTGGATGCCCAATACTACTTAAATGGGCTCGAATCTGATGAGTTTTTCCGGTAATAAGTAGCACTTCTAAAAGTGTATATCCATTCTTACTAAGAATCGGTTGATACTCTGTCTCAATGTAGGAACTATCGCCACCTTTGGGCTCTTTCTCATAAATGGTAACTTTATTCGTATTCTCATCTTTTAACAGATATCCTTCGATTCGTGCTCCCTTTGTCATCATTCCTTTAACAATACAGCGATAATATTTATGAAGGCTTCGATCTTGTAACCTTGCTGACATCTCCTGAAGACCGTACAAACTTTTTCCAGCAATAACTATACCACTGGTATTTCGGTCTAATCGATTGCATACCGAAGGTTTAAAGGTAGATAACTCCTCTTTTGTTAAACTCCCATTCTCTAATAGATACGCAATGAATAGCTCAACCAAAGAAACATCTGTCTCTTTTGCACGTTGCGATAACATTCCAATCGGTTTATTTATAATTACTACATGAGAATCTTCATAGAGGACATCAAGCTTTCCATTTTGATTCACCTTGGCATCAAGTTGATAAGATTCTCGAAATCCTTCAATCGTCTCCTCTGATAAAAAAAGACGAACTATATCTCCCTCCGCAAGTTTTTCTGCCCCTTCTGCCTTCTTTCCATTCAAGGTAATATTTTTCTTTCGAAGCATTTTATAAAAAAAACTTTTTGGAGCCTTGTTTAAATATTTTGCTAAGAACTTATCAAGTCTTTGACCCGCCTCATTTTTAATAATGGTGATTTCTCTCACTTTGTTAACTTCCTTTACTATATTAGATTACCTCATCAAAAGACTTAATAAAATAATCTGCTAATCTCTTCTTTTCTTCCTCAATTGGTACAGAAAATTCATCCCAAACAGCACAAACTTTCATTCCAGCATTTTTTCCCGCTAAAATTCCTTGAGGAATATCCTCAAACACCAAACAGTTTTCTGGTTTCACCGAAAGTTTTTCTGCAACATAAAGATAGATATCTGGTGACGGTTTTCCTTTTGCAACCTCACAAGATGTATGAATGGCATCGAAATACTTCTCCACATCAAGTCCTTTAAGTACTGTGCTTGCGAGTTCTATGGAATTACTTGTTGCAATTCCTGTTTTGATATTGTTTTCTTTTAAATATTTTAAGAATTTAAGGGCACCCTGTTTTAATGGAACTTCATTTGCATATTTTTCATAAGCCATCTCATTCCAAGTATCCTTAATCTCTTCAACAGAAGGTTCTAATAGAAACCTTTCTTTAAAATATACCGCGGTTTCAGAAAAACTCATTCCTTCAATTTCTCTTTGCAGATCTTCCGGTAATTCAATTCCAAATCTACTTAGGTATTCCACATCGATTGCTTTCCACATCCACATAGAATCTACCAGTGTTCCATCTAAATCAAATATTACTGCATTTATATTCTTTAGCATGCTAACCTCTTTTCTTCCCCTTTATGCCTTCTCATAATGAAACCAACTATGTGTACCGGCAGATAATGCCGGTTTTAATCTCTTTCTCATACTTACTTAATAGCATAATTGCACGATTATTCTTTATTTATACTGACGTAATGCATCAAGTTCTTCTTTGGTAAGTTCACGATATTCCCCGAGAGAAAGACTCTCATCAAGAATTAGACTGCCCATAGAAATTCGCTTCAAATATACGACTTCATTTTCAACCGCTTCAAACATTCGCTTAATTTGATGAAATTTACCTTCTCTAATCGTTACATAAGCTTCTCGTTCTGAAACCCGTTTTAAAATAGCTGGAAGAGCAGTAAATTCCTCATCAATTTTAAGTCCAGCTGCAAATGCTTCTTCCTCTTTTTTACTAAGAGGCTCACGAAGTCTTGCAAAGTATACTTTATCTACATGCTTCTTGGGACTTAATAGCTGATGTGCTAAATCACCATCATTTGTAATAATTAAAAGTCCCTCGGTATCCTTATCTAATCGTCCTACCGGGAAAAGATCTTTTCTTTTGGCTTCATCAATTAAATCAACCACTGTTGTCTGTTTCTTATCACTGGATGCAGACACAACTCCAGCGGGTTTGTTTAACATAAAATACTCCATATGAACATAGGAAAGCTCCCTACCATCCACGGAGATTTTATCAAAATTACAATCTACCTTAGTCTCTGGTACAAGGATGGTATCTCCATTGACCATCACCCTACCTTTTCGAATCATCTGCTTTACTTCTGTTCTAGTTCCAACTGATAAATCCGCAAGGTATTTATCCAGTCTTAACATCGAATTTGATTTACTCATTCCTTCCTCCAGCCTCTATTCACAATTATTTCTGTACATCACATCCAATGTCATCCTCTATATGTCTTATACGAATTTTTATATCACATTTAACATCTATTTCTGCACATAATCCATGCGAATTTCATATCACATTTGGCACCTATTTCTGCACGCTCGAATTTTACATCCAACGCCAGCCAGGTAAATACTTATTCTTAAAGTTTCCTTTATTATACTTACCAAATCCAAGTGGATATCCATCGACACAAATTAAAAGCCATCCATCTTTACATTCCTTCTTGATCTCAATTGATTCACATTTTAGATAGCGTATTGCATCTTCGTCATCAGAAGAGATATTGTATATATTGTCATATTCCGAGGCTTTTAGTGCACAAGCAAGTGCTTGACTAGGCTCAAATCGATTTTTTTTCATCTCACCCAATAGTAAACCTGAACGTAAAATTCGAAGTCCTTTTAAATCCACCAAATCCTTTGGCAGAAGATACAAACGATCCTCTCTTACAGTAATACAATTGATATCAATCGGAAATCCTATCTTTTGAAAGAAGTCCTTTGCTTCCTCTGATATCTGTTTCGTTTCCTTCGCTGGTATGAGATATGGTTCATGATAGTTTCTAGGGGCAGTTTCCTTCTTGCGTAGTAGAGCAACATAATGACCTTCCCCTTCAATTCTCTGTGGCCATAGACGTAAGGTATGAACAAGTTCCTTTGGTCCATCTACCCATTCTGGTTTACCAAAGTCAAACCCTTCATAAGAAACATTGTTTCGTTCTTTCATCTTCTCTAAGCGAACCCTGTCTTCTTCACGAAGCGAATACTCTGGCTGGTTTTCAAGAGAATTCCAAATTGCAGGAACGATCTCCATGTCAGGTTCTTCTTCTAATAAAAACTTAATTGTGCCTTCGTTCTCTTCTTTTGAAAAGGTACAGGTAGAATAGAGCAGATATCCACCAGGCTTTAGCATCTTCACAGCTGATAATATAATCTCTTTTTGAAGTTTATTATAATACTCTACACCATACTGTTCCCAGTTTTTCATAATGGCCGGACTCTTTCGAAACATTCCTTCTCCAGAACATGGAGCATCCACTAAGATTTTATCAAAGTAACCAGTAAATGTGTTTACTAGTTTTGCTGGCGCCTCACTCACTACTACAGGGTTTCTAACCCCAAACAATTCTATATTTTTTAAAAGTGCTTTTGCTCTTGAATTACTAATATCATTGGCAACTAGAACACCTTCGCCTTGTAACTTTGCAGCTAATTCTGTACTTTTTCCACCTGGAGCTGCACATAAATCCAGTACCTTATCCCCTGGTACTACCGGAAGTAAGCTTGCTGGAGTCATAGCACTTGGTTCTTGTATATAGTAAAGTCCACCAAAGTAATACGGATGTCTTGCAGGCTGTTCTTTTTCTTGATAATAATAGCCATTTGGAATAAAAGGAACACGCTTTATCTCATAGGGACTAATTTTTTCAAATTCTTCATTGTTTATTTTTAATGTATTAATACGAAGTCCACCACGGTGCTTTTCTTCATAGCATTTTTCGTAAGCCTCGTATTCGTCTGAAAGCATCTCCTGCATTCTTTTTTTAAACTCTTCCGGTAATCTTATATTCATGTATTGTAACCTTTCTAATCTTATATCCTATTAATATGATGAGCCACCGTTAATACAATAAAAAGTACACTTCGCGAACTTTCCTTGTTTCATAAAATGCCAAAGGCTCCTTAAACCTTGTCAAGAACAAGAAAAAGCACGCTTCGCGCACTTTTCCTTGTTTTATAAAATGCCAAAGGCTCCTTAAATCTCCTTATCTAAGGCTCTGCGCCCGGTAACCTTCGGAGATAATATCAAGCTCCTTATTAAATCGTTCCAACTGTTTTAAATCTTCACTTTCATAAATACGGAAAAATTCATCCTGTATTTTCACTACTTCCCTTTTGTTTGCTACTTTATATAAATTCTGTATGTTAGTCAAAATATCTGCCACAATATTCGCACGAATATTAAAGGAGTTTTGAGCATCCATAATCTCACCACGCACAGAGGACATCTCCGCATCTAAGGTTACAATTGCCTCCGCTGCTTTGTGTAGTCTATGGCGTAAATTATCTGGCATATTTTGTTTGTATTTATATTGTAAGGAGTGTTCTACCGTAGCCCAAAAGTTCATGGCCAATGTCCTTATCTGTATTTCTGCATGAATTTCTTTCAAGCCATATAGTGTTTCAACACTATAGGAGATTATCATATGATAGCTTCGGTACCCACTTGCTTTCTTATAAGTAATGTAGTCCTTTTCGCTGACTACCGACATATCTGATCGATTTTTAATTAATTCTACTACTTTATAGATATCATCTACAAACTGACAGATGATTCGGATTCCAGCGATATCCTCTATTTTTTCTTCGATATGATCTAACTCAATTGACTTTTTTTGAGCTTTCTCAAGAATACTTGAGATGGTTTTTACCCTACCAGTAACCTGCTCAATTGGAGAGTACATGCCAGCTTTTCGATGTGCCTCAATAATATGATTAAATTTCACCATAAGCTCGTCTACTGCAAGAGAATATGGTTCCAGTATCTCTCTCCATAATTGTATTTCCATAGTGTACCCCCCTATACCTTATCACTCAGCGCCAAAAATAAATGTGTGTAACGCCTCAACATTTTTTTGCAAATTCGGTATAATAACACTCTTTTTACTTATATACGCATCTTCGTACGCTCCATTGATTGGGATGCGTAACTGTTCTAAGTCTGTTAACCCTATCTCAAGTGCTAACTGTATATAAGTTTCAAGCTCTTTTGCATCCAAATCCGTAGTCACCATTGGTAAGCAGCTATACATTAACATAGCCAAATCCCAATAATTTAATGACTTATATTTATTAAAAATAGCATCTAATACAGTACGATGCCTAGAAGTTCTTCCAAAATCGTTATATTCCTTCGTACCACTGGCAACATCTCTAATTCGGCAAAAACCAAGCGCCTGGTTTCCATTCATATGATTTAAACCAGCTACCACAGTTCGATATTTTGGATTCGAGATATAATTGCTTATATTTAACCAATTTGCCTCAGAGGAGGTTAATGTAATATCAATCCCCTTCAGCTCATCAATAATTTTCTCAAAATCATCAAATCCAACGAGGCAATATCCATCCAGTTTTATATCAAAGTTTAGTTCAATCGTATCAAATAACATCGGTAATCCACCGACTGCATACGCTGCATTTAACTTATCATCTTGATATCCTGGTATTTGAACATACATATCTCTCATTAACGAAGTTAATTTAATTGATTTCTCTTTCGAATTTAGCGTTGCAATCATCATAACATCAGTTCGACCTCTGGAATTTCCAGAAAAAATAGCTTCTTCTCCAAGAAGCAGAATGTTAACTGCATAATCCTCATGTCGTACCGTTCCGTCATTTGCATTTAATTGAATATCGTCTTTATTGATTTCATTATCATCTTTCGTTGGAGCATCTGTAATTTCTGGAATATTTTCTATCTGATGCTCACTGCCATCATCATATTTGAACTTGGACGCCGCTATATTTGCGCCAAGACGTATTAATAAATTTTGACCAGGTTTTGTAAATAATAACAGACAGCCAGAGAATAATAGTACTCCAATTGAAATAATAATTGCTAATCCTATTTGTTTTAATCGTCTTCGTTTTATTAATTCTTGTGATTCCTCATCCTCTAACGTCGATTCGACTACTTCTTTCTCAGCTAATTCAGGATCTATTTGTTTTGCTAATGACCTCGTAATCTCTGAGATAATCTCTTCCTCTTCTTTACTTAGTCTGTCAGTCTGCATCACCTCTTCCTTTGCATCCATCAATTCTTGATTGATTATGCTATGTACTGCCTTTTCATAAAGCTCAAAATTATCCTCTTCTCTTTCATCGCTTGTCGCAAATTCCATCGCATTCTCATGAAAGGTTTGAATGTCATCATACGTACTTTGTTTTAAATCTTCTTTTCCCTTTACGGATGCTTCAATGTCGATCCATTGTATATCCTCGTTGTGATTTAGCTCAATCTGTTCTTCCTGTTCATCCTCTAAAAAAGCCATTTCTAGGTTCCTTTGGAACTCCTCATCATTGGACGGGTCAAACTCTTCCCAGGGTATGTCCGTTTTTCTTTTCATACAAATCTCCCATTATGGCACCAACCAGCGAATTGGGCGCCAGCATAATATTCACACTAGACTACTATAGACTGGAATATCATGCTTCGTTTTTTCAGTTTTTAAGCATGATTATAGTATACCATATTTCCATCGATTTGTCCTATTTTTTTCAAAATTTGAAATATCTTATACGCATTTTCCCCAAATATTAGATAAGATTCTACGTTATTTAGTCTTTTATCCTAAAAAAAGAGTGGGATAACTAGGTTTATAGTCTAGTTACCTCACCCTCCTTATATTTGCTTGTTTTTTAGATCCAATGCTAATTTCAGTCTCAATTCACTAGATGTCACACTATCCTAAACTTAATTTGGAGTATCAATGAGTACTTCTGGCGTTGGTGTCACTTCTTCATCTAAGAAAATAACACGATACAATTCTTTGATATTTGCTTCAAAATCTAAAAGTAATACGGAACCGACCTCATTTCTTCCACCAGTATACATATCATTTGCAGGAATACGATAGTTTTCAATCGTAAATATTCTATTTTCAACAATAGCCTGTAATACGGAAGAAATATCAGAGCCACTTAAATCCGTCTTAACTAATGGTAATATTTGATCCATGATAGACATTAACTCAAACAAATTCTTTGATTTATATTCTTCGAAAATAGCATTCAATACTCGGCGTTGACGAAGAGTTCTACCAAAGTCATTGTTTGCTCCACCAAGTGTAACAACTTTTCTAACACGTGAATAGCCTAGTGCCTGATTTCCATTAAGGTGATTCATACCAGCTTTTACATTACGATATGCTGGGTTTGATATATAGTTGGTTGAATTTAAATATCTTGCCTCTTCTGCACCAAGCTCAATATCCACACCACCAAGAATATCAACTATTTTCTCAAATGAGTCAAAGTTTACCGTTGCATAACCATCAATCTTAATCTTAAAGTTTTGTTCTATTGTTTCCACTAATAAATCAATTCCACCAAAACTATAAGCAGCATTTAACTTATTTGGATTATGACCAGGTATCTCAACGTAACAATCTCTCATGATTGAAGTTAACTTTATTGTATTATCCTTTTTATTTACAGAAGCAATCATCATGGAGTCAGTACGTCCGCCTCCACCTATTTCTTCAATACCTGCAATTAAAAAGTTTGCGACATAACTTTCTTTTCTCAAATTAGGATCTGTATTCTCAAGATCTTCTTCATCTCTTTCACCAAAAATATTACTTGGTTTCTTATTATCAGCTACATCATTGTCAATTCGATCCGATACATAGCCACCAACCGCATTATATATTAATTTACGTCCAGCTGGCGTGCCAACGATAAGAGCTACAGTAAGCAGAAATAAACCTAGAATAGTAAACGTTATTGTCAGTGCCCTTTTTTTCTTGCCCTTTTTTTTATTATTTTTATTACTCATCTCTTCTGTTATTCCCCCTGCCTCTTGCATCAGTTCCTCGTTTACCTGCTGCTTTAACGATTCACTGATTTCACTTAAAAAATCATCTTGTGATTCCAGTTCATCGGGCATCTCAATTCTATCCGGAAAAAAATCATCTACCGAATCATTATTATAATGATGACCTTTTACTTTAACATCATCGTCTTTCATTTCATTCCCCTGTTCCCTTTCAATCAACGAATGTTATCTTTATAATACTATATTATGTCAAATGTTTGTTACAATTTTTCCTGTCTATCCCTCATTTTAAAAAATGATGGCTTACACATAATACGACATTTATTTTAAAATGTAAAGTTAAGATTTTATGGCAAATATAAATTAAATCTGAACAAACTAATATAAAATAATCCAAAAAAATCTCCTTCACTATACTAATTTTCCAATCAAAAAGCTGCTCCCTGCTTATAAAAACAAGATAAAATCTGTTTTAAAGCAGAGAAAGCAGCCTCACCTATGCTAATTTTTTTATTTCATTTGCTGTAATAATTTTTCTATTGTCTGATAAACACGAATAGTAGATGGAATATCTAGTTGTTCCATAGGTGTATGAATATCTTTCATATCAGGTCCGATTGATATTATATCCATTTCAGGTATTTTCTCACTAATTAATCCACATTCTAGGCCTGCATGGATGGACATTACCTTAGCATCTTTATTAAATAATTCCTTATAAACTTTTAAATACAAATCTCTAAGTTTTGAATCCTTTTTATACTCCCATGCTGGATATTCCGAACAGCTCTCGTATTCAGCTCCCAAGAATCCAAACAAAAAGCTTAATTTATCGGTGATAAAGTATTTATAACTACTCTTTCCGCTTCGTACGGAATAGTGGAAAATTGCCATCTCATCTTCTATTGTAAAGATTCCAAGATTTAAGGAACTTTCTACAAGAGAAGCTATCTCAGAACTCATTACCTGAACTCCATTTGGAGCTTGCAAAAGAGCAAACAATACTTTCATCATGGAGCTTGGATGTATTACTTTTGCTTTTTCTTCGCCGAAGGTTTGACATTCGAACTTTACATTTGGCTCTGAAGCCTGTAGTTCCTTCTGGTATTTTTCCTCCAGTTCTTTTACATAAGAAGCAAATGCATCAGCCTCTTCTAAAGAAACAATTGCTTCTGCTTGCGCAAAGCTAGGAATTGCATTATCCTTGTCTCCGCCCTTCATATCGCATAGAAGAAAATCAAATTTCTCCTTCAATTCCATCACTGCTCTTGCTAACAAAATGGTTGCATTCGTACGGTTGTTATGAATTTCTGCTCCAGAGTGTCCACCTTTTAAGCCACGTACTACAAGTTTAACCTTCTTCCCTTCCATCTCTGTATAAGTTAAAGGAAGTTCAGCATAAAATCTAAGACCACCAGCACAACCAACTAATACAGTACCTTCCTCTTCGGAATCTACATTAATCATGTAACGGCCTTTTAAATGGTTAGGATCCAATGCTTTTGCACCATCCATACCCGTTTCTTCATCGGTTGTAATTAATACTTCTAATGCAGGATGCTCTAGAGTTTCATCGGATAATAGTGCAAGACCAAAAGCGATGGCAATTCCATCATCTCCACCAAGTGTCGTTTTGTTCGCACGGATACTATTTCCTTCTACGATAAGCTCTAACCCCTCTGTTAAGAAGTCATGATTACTATCTTCTGCTTTCACGCAAACCATGTCCATATGCCCTTGAATTATAACAGGAGTATGGTTTTCGTAGCCTTTTGTAGCTTCCTTATAGATGATAACATTTAATGCTTCATCTTGAACATACTGTAACTTATGCTCCTTCGCAAAGTTCACAAGGTACTCACTAATCTTCTCATTGTGTCCCGATCCTCTTGGTACCGCTGAGAGTTCTACAAAGTATTTTAATACATTTTTATAATCCATACCGGATAACTGTTGATATACGCTGTCCATCGTAACCTCCTTATCTACGCACGTTGTCTGTGCATTAGAAGTTTATGTCTTTGATAACAAAGGCAAGAAACCTCATCTTTAAAACTGTTTTACTTACTTATTTAGAAATCTTAAGAACTAATTTTTAAAACTATGAATTGGTGCTGGAATACGACCACCGCGATTTACAAAATTATCACAGGAGAAGTTATTCACTGGCATAATTGGTGCATAGCCTAGCAATCCACCAAATTCTGCTACATCGCCAACCTTTTTCCCAATCACTGGTATCAAACGAACTGCAGTTGTTTTTTGATTTATCATACCGATTGCCATCTCATCTGCTATGATTCCTGAAATTGTTGTAGCTTTAGTATCTCCTGGAATTGCAATCATATCAAGACCAACGGAACAAACACAAGTCATTGCTTCTAATTTTTCTAATGTAAGGCAACCCGCTCTGACAGCATCGATCATTCCTTGATCTTCACTTACCGGAATAAATGCTCCGCTTAAGCCTCCTACATAACTAGATGCCATAACACCACCCTTTTTCACAGAGTCGTTTAGTAAAGCGAGTGCTGCTGTTGTTCCAGGTGCTCCTGGATACTCTAACCCGATTTCTTGAAGGATTTCTGCCACACTATCACCTACCGCAGGCGTTGGCGCAAGGGATAAATCTACGATACCAAATGGTATGTTAAGAATCTTTGATGCCTCCATTGCTACTAACTGACCAACACGAGTAATCTTAAATGCCGTCTTTTTGATTGTCTCACAAAGAACACCAAAATCTTCACCACGAACGCTAGTTAATGCGGTCTTAACAACACCAGGTCCACTGACTCCGACATTGATAATCGCATCTGCTTCTGTTACGCCATGGAAAGCTCCTGCCATGAATGGATTGTCATCAGGTGCATTACAAAAGATAACTAGCTTCGCACAACCAAGAGAATCTCTTTCTTTGGTATACTCTGCAGTGTCTATTACAATCTGTCCTAATAATTTAACCGCATCCATATTAATACCAGTCTTAGTAGAACCCACATTTATGGAACTGCATACTCGTTCTGTTACCGAAAGAGCCTCTGGAATTGACTCAATAAGAAGTCGCTCCGAAGTAGTCATACCTTTTGATACAAGTGCTGAATATCCACCTATAAAATTAACGCCAACTGTGTGTGCAGCTTTATCAAGAGTTTTTGCAATTGTCACAAAATCTTTCGGGCTCTTGCAAGCAGAGGCACCAACCATTGCGATTGGAGTTACTGAAATTCTCTTATTTACTACTGGAATTCCAAACTGTCTTTCAATTTTTTTCCCGGTAGCAACCAAATCTTTTGCCACTGTTGTTATTTTGGCATAGATATTCTGATTTAATTCCTCCAAATTGCTACTGATACAATCCAAAAGGCTAATACCGAGTGTTATAGTTCGAACATCGAGATTTTCCTTTTCAATCATCTTATTCGTTTCTAAAACTTCATTAAAATTTATCATGACGAATGAATTCCTTTCTTATAGATGGTGCATCATATCGAAAATATCTTCTCTTTGCGCTTTTATTACAACACCAATTTCTTCTCCCATTTGCTCTAATTCATCCGCTAACTGACTAAAAATTATACTGGACTCGTTAGTATCAACTATCATCATCATATTGAAAAATCCAGATACAATAGTTTGTGAGATATCTAAAATATTAATCTTATTATTCGCAAGATATGTACATACCTTTGCAATAATACCAACGCGATCAAGTCCTACTACTGTAATAATCGTCTTCTTCATAGAAATTCCTCCTCTAACCTTATTTATATAATAACCATCTCTGATGGGATATCTCGATTTGCCACTGTTATTACCGGCATATTACTTAAGCTTGCTACACTCTGCTCTACCTCACAACGAACGGTTTCATAAGCTAGTTCTGCATAATTATTCTCTTTACTCATATGTGCTAATAATACGTGTTGTAGGTCATCATGTAATAATTCGCAGATAAGTTTTGCCGAAGTCTCATTGGATAGATGCCCTCGTTCCCCGAGGATACGTTGTTTTAAATGATATGGATAGCTTCCAACCATTAGCATATTAACATCATGGTTAGCTTCTAGATAAAGCACTTCTGCACCACATAACTTAGAAATAGTGTAACTATCATATGTTCCAAGATCGGTAGCCATACCTATCTTATGTCCTCCATTGGTAAAGGTATAACATACTGGATTGCTCGCATCGTGTGAAATAGAAAACGGTTCCACTTGAATATCACCTATGAAAAAACTCTCGTCTGGTCTTACAAAACGAAGTTGTTCCTCAGCAATTTTTCCAATACTATTTAATCGAAGCATTGCATTAATGGTTTCAACCGTCCCATAGATTGGCAATTTATATCTTCTTGCTAAAACACCAATCCCTTGGATATGATCCGTATGCTCATGAGTAATTAATATTCCATTTAAAGAATTTGGATCCACATTAACAGACAAAAGACCATTTTCAATTCTCTTTCCGCTCACGCCTGCATCCACCAAAAGGTTTGTCTCATTACTCCCTATATAAATACAATTGCCACTGCTTCCACTGGCAATACTACACATCTTCATAGCTTTTCATCCTTCCTGTCCTAACCGAAAACGCCTTTCAATTGTTGTTTAGTATATATCACTTTTTATTAAATAGCAAGAAAAAAGGGAAGTGCAACTTGTGTTTTTAGTTTACAACTCCCTTACGTTTCCTTATTCTTTCTTACATAATCTTGCACAATGTCACTATCTACTGTGATACTGTTACGACCGTTACGCTTTGAATAATACATTGCTCCATCTGCACGATTTAAAAGTTGCTGACAACTCAAACTCGTTTCTGGGTAAGAACTTATACCAACACTAACTTTTACATTGATTTTTTCCTCATTAAAATATAAAGCGGTAGAATCGATTGCCTCTTTTAGTGAGTTTATAATATGATAAAACTCAGATATTCCTATATCCGGTAATACAATAACAAATTCTTCTCCACCGTATCTTGCTGCAATACCCTGATAACAAGTAGCTACTTCCTGCATCTTTTTCGCAACCATCTTAATCACTTCATCACCGAACAGATGACCATAAGTATCATTAATTTTCTTAAAAAGGTCAATATCAAGCAAAGCAACGGATAAAGATTTTTTTTGTTCACTTGCACGTTTTGTATACTGTTCTAGAATAACATTTAACTGCCCACGGTTGTAGATTCCAGTTAAACTATCACGAATTGCCATCTGCTGCATCTTGCTATAAAGGCTTGCATTATGAATTGCAACTAAAAGCTGTGCAACTACAGTCTCAAAGAACATTATATTTTCATGAAAATACTCAAACTGCGAATGTCCACATAGCAAAGCACCAATAACGGTATTCTCTCGAACAAGTGGCACAATAAGTAAGGAGTTTACTTTTCGATCCGTAAGAAAAGAATATGTTCCAGGCTGTACTTGATTATCGATATAATTTCCCTCTGCCCTCATGTATTCTTCGATGCATCCTTGCTTGATGCGGCTACTCATCCGATCATAAAAATCCTCCCCTAGTCTAGTATGAATTTCAAAAGTGACCTGTTCATTACCAGCAATCTCTGGCTCTATGATGATAGCACATACATCTACCCCCATTGCCTCAAATATCGCTTCTGTAATAAGCTTCATTAGATTCCCTATCTCTAGCTCCGCTGAGATGTATCGAATAATTTGATATAAGGTTTGATTTTCTGTATTGGCACTATTTATCTTATGGTAAGCTGCTTCCAGTTTAATCTTTTGAATCCCAAGCTCTTCATTTGCTTTACGGAATTTTTCTTGCTGATTTCTAAGTGCTTCATTCGCTTCTTTGGTCTGTTCTGAGTTACGACGTAACTCAAAGATTCGTTTATCTGTCGCAAGTAAAACCTCACCGATTAGAGCTGATATTAACATTACTGCAAAAACAAGAGCTAGGTAGGCACAGACCATACCAAAAAACTCTCCCTGTTTTTCAGGATTAAATAATAACATTAAAATCAAATAAATAATTGCAGGTAATGTCATGGTTATTACTGAAATTAATCTGGAATATACATCCAAAAAGTCTGTTAACATAAGTAACTGTAGCATTAGCGTAATGAGCACTATCCCAATAAAGATTGAAATCACTGAGCCAATAGTAACGAAAAAACAAATCGAAAATATAATCAACTCGATGGAACGAAGAATCATCCACGCAATGCTTATTTTAAATAATCTAGTATATTCTGCTAAGATGTCAATAATTAGAGCACATGAGGCTAAATAGACTCCCAATCTTCCATGCTCTGATGAATTACCAATCAATTGAATTAATGTATATATCCAGAATACCAGCGTAATTAACACAAGGCCTCTGGAAAACTTCTTCCGAAATACAAATAGATCGTCACTCATCCGTTCCTTCTCCTTCCGGATATCTATGAAAGCTTACTGTTCCCAGTACATTTCTATTACATCTTGTTCTTTTATAGGACTCGTGAAATCCGCCTCGTCATCATTGATTTTTAATACTACCTTACTTCCTCTTGCAGTAGTTAAATCAAAGGAATAGACATCTAAGATATCAACAAGTATGTATTTTTCTTTTCCTCTTAATGTAATAGACGTTCCATTGACATTGACTGTAATACTAAACTCTTTGAATTCCTCTTCTGATAACATAGCAGCCACTTCCTCATAGGAGGTAGACACATACTCATGAAGTGGATAGTAAATCGTGAAATTCTCATATACTCGGTCATTTGGCTTAGCAGGTTGATGATTAATCTTAATCCCTTCCCGATAAGGTAGATCCATGAATTCTAATAACTGTTCTAATGTATAATGATTTAGAAGTTCTAATCGATCCCCATCCTTAATCTGATAAGTATCCGATTCTAAAACACCGTTTGCAAGTACGTACTTTGGACATATCACTTCTTTTTGATTTACCTCAAATGTAATTGTACTCTTATACTCTGGAAGCTTTGCTACCATAAGTGTTGCATCTTCACCTACTGTTGATTCTTTAATTTGAATGATATCATTTTGAGTAATCGATGTATTCAAACTTACTTGCTTACCATTTAAATTAATAATGGCGCCTTCTCCCGCCTCTCCACGTGCAAGACGTTCACTTCCGTTGATTGTATAGTGTAGAGCTTTTCCTCTCCGTGGGAATAACAATTCATTTGGAAAACCAATAGCAAGAGCTGCATCTACAATAGTCAAATGCGTATTATCATATAATTTGATCCGCTCGCCATTAATCATTACATAGATAAAATTGTTACGATTCTCATAATAATTTAAGCAAATACCAATCGGTGTTACTAAAAAAGGATCCTTCTTTATCTCTTTTTGTAAGAATTGAACCATATTAAGAACTTCTTCTCCTCTAAGAGCAACCCTTTCTTTTGGTAACTTAAGCTTTAACGACAGCGACTCTACAAAGTAAGGAAGTTTTCCACCTCCGCCCACCACAAAGACCGCACTCACTGATTTTCCACCGTTAAGATATAATATCTGATCTGCAATCTGTTCTGTAATATGGTCAATTTCTTCTCTGGTGGCTTCGTAGATTTCTTCCCTAGTAACTTTATTCGAAAGCCCCATAATATCTTTATAGGAGATGGTCTTTTTCTTGAGAGCAGAAGTCTTCATCGTCTCCGCAGTTTTAAAATCAATCAGATAGCGTTGCATTAAAGTATTCGTTAATGCATCTCCTGCCATTGGAATCATGCCATATGCGATAATACTACCATCCTTTGTTATACAGATATCGCTTGTACCAGCACCGACATCGATTAATGCAATATTTAACAATCGAAACTTTTCTGGAATCGCAACATTAATAGCAGCAATTGGCTCAAGTGTAAGATTAACTACCTCAAGGCCTGCTTTTTCTACTGCGGAATACAATCCTTCAATTACTTCATCCGGCAAGAAAGTGGCTATTAAGTCTGCACCAATTTTATTCCCCTTATGATCTTCTAAGTTTGTCATTACATAATCATTGAGATAGTATCTTACTACGCTGTAACCAACACAATAAAAATTACCCTCCCCTGATTTGATTTCTTTTCGAAGCTCTTCGTATGCTTTTTCTACTCCATTTAATTCAAGGGATCGTATATGTTCCTCGGTTATTCTACCTTCGTTAATCAGATTGTATTCTGCTTTAACAGTAACTGTTTTAAGTACACGTCCTGCAGCTGCTATGCATACTTCTTTTAACTTTTTACCAAGTTGTTTCTCTAAGTCCTTTTTAACATCCCTTATGGTATCCGCAACTTTATTAATATCATGTATTTGACCATCTAACATAGCTCTGGTCTCATGATATCTAACTGACTGTGAGACAACAATAAAATCATTCTCATTTTGCTTATACCCAACGGTACCGACAATACTTCTTGTCCCAATATCAAGGCCGAATACCATATTCTCAGGATATGTAATTACGTCCATGCAGATTCCCCCTCGTATATTCTACCACAAATTAGGTACTACGACCTATTTTATCTAATTTTAAGCATATTTAAAACAGAAGTTGCAGCGCAATTTCTGTTTCAGAATACAATATCTACCTAAGATGATACTTCTTTCCTATATTATATCACAGCTAGTGATTTTTTGCCAAGAATGTTTGGGAGATTTCATAGAAAAATCTAACAATTATCAAGTCTTAT
>JAEWHR010000221.1 GCA_023387655.1 Bacillota bacterium | reverse complement strand
TTAGCGACTGCGCATACTCACAAAATGTTGGAGCAACAATAAGTACTTTTTTTGGCTTTGTTGCTATCCCATAGGAAAAAATTAATTCTGCAGCACCATTTCCGCAGAATATAAACTCCGCTGGTACATTTTCCTTTCTAGCAATCGCTTTTCTTAAATCCTCACAATAAGGGTCCGGATATGGATAAAGACATTCACTTGCCTTAACGATAGCTTCCTTTACCAAAGGTGGGGTACCGAAAGGATTCAAGTTTGCAGAATAATCTAACCGTATCTTATGACGGTAAATATCGCCCCCATGGGGATTTACCTGATGTAATAACATATTTAACCTCATTTCTTCCTACATCTAAATTCGTATCTTTTCCACACAAAAATATATATCATTGTATCGCAGCCACATACTTACCGAACGCATACTTACTAAATAGACTAGATATTTGTGCATTTACAGTATTACGATTTTTATAAGCAGGCAGGCACCCATACAAAGGAATGCACTAACATATAATAATACATTGACTCTAAAGATATCATAAGCTTGGATTTTTCTTATCGAATCACCGATAAACTCCTTTTTATGAAGAACTCCATGATAATAAGCATCACCTGCTAACTGTATCCCAAGAGCTCCTGCACAAACTGCTTCCGTTTGAGCAGAATTCGGACTGGCGTGTTTATAACGATCTTTAAAAAATATTTTGGTTGCTCTTTTCATAGAATATACCTTGCCTTCCTCTTTTGAGGAGAAGATAGAATAGTATATCTTACAAATACCACTCGCTAAAATCATAAACAAAGCGGATACTCTTGATGGGATAAAATTAGCTACATCATCCAATCTAGCCGCTACCCTACCAAAATAAAGATATCTCTCATTCTTATAGGCAACCATAGAATCCATGGTGTTAATCGCTTTATAAATAAATCCTAAAACTGGACCTCCTATTGCTAAATAAAGCATTGGTGCTATAATTCCATCCGAAGTATTTTCTGCTACAGTTTCTACTGCTGCCTTAATAATTCCTTCCTCCGTTAAAGAATCCGTATCTCTCCCTACAATCATGGAAAGTTGATATCTTGCCTTTGTTAGATCCGCCTTACCTAATTCCTTATAAACTTTCATGCTTTCTACACGAAGTGATTTGGTAGCTAAAATCTGATAATACATCACAGTCTCCAAAAGAAGCCTTACCATCGGATGAACTAAACCAGTAAGATACAAGCATACAAAGGGTATGAATCCTGAGATACTGATTACTACAATACAAAGAAAAGCTCCGGCTATCAATTCACCTCGCTTTGTTTTTGGAAAACTTCTTCGCAAAAATTTTTCACAAGAAGATATCAGCTTCCCAATAAAACACACCGGATGTGGAATAGAATGAGGGTCACCTAGGATTAAATCCAAGAGAAATCCTAAGAAAAATGCTAAAATTGTTAAATTCATAAAATTCTCCATTCTTGTGCAAGAACTTTAAACATAACAGATTTGTGATTCTCAAACACAAACTTACGTGTGTAAATTGTTTTTATTTTCATACTACCTCCAAACTATCTGTGCTATCTCTAAAGCTCTGAAATTACTTCTATCCTTCCATCTTCCATAACGTTTAGCAGATATCCACTCCCGTTATCACAGCCCCAAGAATAATAATCTTTCCTTTCCATCGCGAATGCGGATAAGATAGCCATAATAGTTCCGCCATGGACGATGAGTACTGCATCTGTTTTGTTATTAGAGACTGGTGCCACTTTAAAAAGTTCTTTAATTACTTTTTTATAAGCTTCCCTACAGCGGAGTTCAAACTCTTCTCGCGATTCGCCTGATGGAAACGGCATCATACCATTGGAATCAATCCATTGCTGATATAATGGCTCCATGGAAAGCTGTTTATAATTCTTTCCCTCAAAAAGACCAAAATCACATTCTCTAAAGTCAGATACAAGATTAAGTTCTCTGTTTGGATACAGTAAATTGGCAGTCATCTGGCATCGAAGCATTGGAGAACAATAAATTTTTCCCGTAGATGGATAAGAACCTCTTAATTTCTTTAACAAAAGTTCATCAATACCCTCTTCACATAAGGGTTCTTCCGTTTTACCAATATAGCATTTGCTAAGATTTCCTTTCGTTAGCCCATGCCTAATGAGTGCAATTCGTTTCATCTTTAATAACCGCTCCTATTCCATAGTATACACGGTGTACTTTTTTACTAAGCTTTGCAAGTTCACAAAGAATTCGTCCAACTACCTCCCGGTAACTTCTTTCAAAAGCTTCTATAGGAACTACTCCAAGTCCAACTTCATCGCAAAGAATAAAACAATTCGGATTTTTCGCTATATATAAGTAAAGTCGTTCCAGATACCTTGCTATCATCTCCTCCTCAGTAAACGAAGGATGATCTACCTTCATCCACTCACGAATGACCTCCTGTAAAGAATAGAGAATCTCTTTTGTTTCATCCATTACACCATCTGCAACAGCATCAATTGATAATCCTGAAATCTTTCTGGTATATTCTAATTTCCCTGAGGCTTTACCACCAATGACCAGCTCCATAATTCACCACTCCTTCCGTAATTACAACAGCCAATCCAGCCATCAATTCACAACGTACTAAAAAGAAACCTGCCAAATCTCCTGTCGTACCACCAAACAACTGATACGCCAACTTCTTATAGCGAAAAAAACAATACAAAGCTACCAATATGCCCGTAGTTGCCAGAACTGGAGAAACCAATAACATACCTATTACCGCAAGCACTAAGTAGATAACCATACTAATTGTTACCTTTCTTTTGTGTGCTGCTTGCTGAAATGTTGCTACTAGACCATTTTGTTTTGCTGTTTTAAATCCTACAACTGCTAAACCACTGAAAGCTCTTGATATAACAAAGAATATGGCGATGACCATACAGCTTTCTACTGTTAATACAGAAACCATACCAAAATACAATAAAAAATAAACTCCGCTTCGAATGATTGCAAACGCACCGGAATGGGGATCCTTTAAAATTTCTAATCTTCTTTCTTTGGGCTGATAAGAAGAAATGGCATCCATGGTATCGCAATAACCATCCATATGAATTCCGCCAGATATTAATATCGGAATTGCAGTTAGAAAAGCTGCAATTAAACTATCACCAAGGGATAGAAGATGTCCTATTTGATAGGTCAGAAAAAATATACCTCCAATGACAACTCCTATCATAGGAAAGAAGCAAATCGCATATCGCATGGACGAATCCTCCCATTCCTTCATGGGAACTCTAATCTTTGAATACATGCTAAATGCAATCCATAAGGAATTTAACCACTTCATAATAACCTCTATTCTGGTGCCATTGCACCTAAATCTTCACTATAAATGTTTTTTTCTCCTTTGTGATTTAAAGGAATTCCACAAACTACTTCAATTACATACTCAAAATCTTCTGCTAATTTTGTGTGAAGCTCTCCAAGCGCATTGATATACAAGGATGTATCCTCGTCGTAACTGAATCCATCAAAGCCGATATCATTGGAAACAACTATTAGATGTGTTGTTGTTTCAGAAAGTAGCTCTACTTGTCTTAACACCCCCTCCACTAGCCCAGCAGCTCCAATTCCCATTGGATCAAACATTTCATTTGCCAGAAGATTTGATAAACATTCCAGTAATATAACACTTTCTCTTGGAATGGTTACTTCATCTACAGCCAGGGATTTCTCAATCGTGTGAAAGTTTCTTCCGCTTCGAAGTAAACGATGTCTCTTTACACGCTTCTTTCCTTCTTCTCCGTACGCTTGCATCGTTGCCAGATAATACACAGGCAAACCAAGAGAGGAAGCCAATTCTTCTGCATAGGCAGACTTTCCGCTCCCGCTTCCTCCGGTGATTAAATATCTCATAATGGTTTATACTCCTTGATTTGTATGTCTGTAAAGGTTGGCATACTGCGGTATTCACTTAATGCCATTTCAAGTAACGGTATAACCGCAACTGCTCCTGTTCCTTCTCCTAAGGAAAGACGGCATTGGATAATTGGATTAAGATTTAGTTCCTCCAGTATCATTCGTGCCGCTAGTTCTCCTGACTGATGGGAAGCTACCATTGTATATTTGCATGATTCACATAATCTGGTTGCAAGTAATGCAGCTGCTGATGAAATAAAGCCATCAATTACGATAGGTACCTCATAAAATGCTCCTCCAAGAAAGACACCAACCATGGCAGCCAAATCAAATCCTCCAACTTTTTTTAAGATTTCCCATGGTTCTTTCGCTGTCAAATGATGAAAAGCAAGTGCTTCCTCGATTACCTTTGCCTTATGCGTAATTCCATCTTTGCTAAGACCTGCTCCCTTCCCAGTAACATTCATTGCTGGTACTTGAAGGAGAGCAGCTGTAACAGCACTGCTGGTTGTCGTATTCCCAATCCCCATCTCCCCTGTAGCAATGATTTCATAACCTGATTCTTTGCACTCTTTCACTAACAAAATACCTGCTTCAATACTATTACATAACTCTTCTTCCGTCATTGCCTCCATCAAAGAAAAATCTCTTGTTCCTCTTCTAGGCTTTAAGCAACGCATTCCCTCTACTTCTGTGAGCATACCCACATCAACTGGAATTACTTCTGTATTTGCTACTTTAGCAAAATGGTTAATACTTGCCCTTCCATGAAGAATATTATTTGCCACGACCGCAGTGACTTCACTTCCAGTTTGAGTAACGCCCTGTGCTACAATACCATTATCTGCACAAAACACCAAACAACATTTCTTTGATAGTGTAATATTGGGGTTGATAGAAACAAGTATTGCAATCGCATCCTCTAAATATCCCAGCCCATAAAGTGGCTTTGCTATCTTATCCCAATGCTTCTTTGCATCTCTTTTTCTTTCTTCTATGTTATAAAACTCTTTCGTTTTCAGTTGTTTAATGATTAGTTTACAATCAATTCCTTGCTCCATAGTGATTTCCATCCTTTCTATACTTCACCGAATCCACAGGGTGAGGGCACATCCCTTGGAGTTTTTAATATAGAAAATTGCAACCAATTTTCTATAAATGAAAAAATGCCCCTTACACAAATAGCATAAGAGGCATAACAAAAAAACTCGATATATGAGCTTCTTCCTACACCAGCTATTCACCGTAGCCTTGTGTAATATCTTATAGTGAGGCAGGTCTTCTGGCTCTGGCTTCTACACATACTTTAGTCTTCCCGATTTTCAGTGACGTTTCTTACATTCGTAAGTAAAGTATATTCTTCCATTACAGCGGCGGGACCGCATGGGATTCTCACCCATTTCCCTATTATCCTTGGTCATTCGTTGTACCAAGGCACCTCTCTATATTATATTGTCCTGTTATAATTTCATTACATATTAGTACTAATATTATCATACGATAATTTGATTATAGATTAGTTCTAGTATTCTCATTGTTTTACCTATTTGTACTAATATTCTTATACGATAATTTCATTACATAAAATTACATATATGAAATTCCCTATATGGAAATTTAATTGATTTATTATAGCGAAAATATTACAGGATGTAAAGTATTTATGAAATTATTTCTCATAATAATTCCAGTAATTAACCAATGAAAAAGGATGGACTTTACCTCTCTGAAAATGTTACAATAATATTACAAAATTATTTCATTTTATAAATTCTAACCCATAAAACGATTACATGTTTTGAATTAACAGACAAAAAGTTGTACTATTTTTGACTCTTTTTTGTCGTATATTTATGAAATACTCAAGATATCTAAAATACGAAAGAATGGTAATGCATATGAAATACAAAGTAAAGTTAAACACTCTGGTAACAGTTCTGGTTTTATCTGGTTATATCTCAACTATTCCTGTAGCTCACGCTACTTCTAATGACACACTTACTCCACTGATAGGTTCCTCACCCCTCCTCTCTTCCAACAGCACATCACATGAGATGTCCGTTAGGGTAGGGGCAAGAAAAATTGATCTGGAGGTAAACGTTCCATCGAATGCAACTGCTCAAGAAATTCAACAAATATTAGATTATAATAAAGATAACGAATATAACTTAACCATACGAATACCGAACGGTACCTATATTCTTGAGCGTGAACTTCGTATCTATTCCAATACCACAATTATCGCTTCTGCTGGGGCCAAATTGATGAAGAATCACCAACGTGGAGCCCTACTTGCGAATGATATGAGCAATGATAAAGGTGGTTATACAACTACTGAAAACATCACCATTAACGGCGGTATCTGGGATTCCTCTAAGATTTCTAGTTACAATAAAGGTACCGAGAGTTTTCGATTCATTCATGCCTCTAATGTTACAATAAAAAACGCAACGATCCGTAATGTACCGGACAAGAGCCATCTTATTACTTTAGCTGGTGTTAAAAATGGTACGATAGAAAATTGCAAGCTCTATGGTTATAACGGTACAACATTAAAAGAAGCAATTCAGCTCGATATTGTACATGACAGTACCATCGTTCCCTCCATGCAAGCTAATTTAATTGTATATGACGATCTGCCATGTAATACAATTACGATAAGAAATAATGAAATCTACAATTATCCACGTGGTATTGGTTCTCATACTTCTGTTCAAGGAGTTTTTCATTCCAACATAACAATTGAGAATAATTACATCCATGATCTTACAGAAGCCGGCATTAAAGCTTATAACTATGTAAATACCAATATAAAAAATAATACAATCGAAAGGGCTGCGGTTGGTGTGCTTGTTTATACGACATTTTCTAATGAAGCCACCAATTACCTACAAGCACTTCCTAGTACAAAGAAACAACCCCTTCCTAAGAATTACCGTATCGTAATCGAAGGAAACACCATTAATAATATGAGGCAATATCTATCAGGTTCTACTCTTTCTTGGGGAGACGGTATTCGTATTATTGGTAGTAAAACCAGACCATTATCCAATGTCTCCATAAAAAAGAATCACATAACAAAGACCGCCCGCTATGGTATTTTTGTGGAATATTCTCCTACCTGTTACGTTGGTAGTAACTATATCACCAATACCTATCGCTATTCGATATGCATAGACAATAGCAGTTCAGGAAATCTATACTGGAACCAGATAAGTAAAGCGGGAGCAAAAGGAAGTATTTATGGAGGAATTGGGGTTTCCAATACTAAGAATCTTAAAATCTATAAGAATACTATAAAAGTTACTGCCAAGAATGGTATTTACCTTAATTCAACCACAAAGAACTGTAACATTACATGGAATAAGATTTCTGGAGTAACAGCTTCGCAGGCTATTTATGCAAATTCAAAAGCTGGACATACAGTGAAAAATAATACACCTAAGACAAAATAACCATTTTTCATTATCTTTCATAAAAAAGGGTATGCATCCGTAAAACCGGTACATACCCTAAACTATTTTATCTTAGATTTTTTATTTTTTTACTTTGACTTTTGCTAATCATGAGATTATTCGAAAGGATAATGTACCCCCCATCTAGCTCTAAGGCCGTCCATAAGCTCCATCACACGGAGGGTTTCCACATGTGGCATCTCCGGACATTCTAATTTACCTTCTTCGATTGCTTTGAGAGCTGCCATCACTTCATACTCATATCCGGTAATTTGCTCTGGTCTCTCAATGGTTTTTATTAATTCATGGCTTGCATTGTATACTTCAATTCTCTCATAATTTGTCATACCTTGAATTTTTAGATAGCCTTTGGTTCCATAAACGATTGCGCTTGATTCCATCGCACTAATCATAGAACTATAAAGAGTCGCAATCTTACCATCTTTATAAGTCAAGATAATGCTATGTTGTTCGTCCACGCCAGAATCAGTTAAAACCGCAGATGTTTTAATATCCGATATCTCATTACCAAATGCAATTAGTGCAAATGTCAGTGGATAAATTCCAAGATCAAGTAACGCTCCACCAGCTAGCGCAGGTTCTTTAAGTCTTGGCTTCTCACTTACCAATGCACCAAATGTTGATACTAAAGAAGTTGGACTACCAATAATTTCACTATCTAAAACCTCTTTCATTGTCTGAGCCATTGGCATATAACGAGACCAAATCGCTTCCGTGATAAATAATCCTTTTTCTTTCGCTAAAGCAAGAACTTCTTCTGCTTGTTTTTTATTCGCTGTAAATGCTTTTTCACATAAAACATGTTTTCCATTTTCTAAACATAATTTTGCCTGTTCATAATGATGAGAGTGTGGTGTAGCAATGTACACTAAATCGATATTAGGATCTTTCACCATCACTTCATACGAACCATACGCGTGTTCAATGGAAAATTCCTTTGCAAACTCTTTTGCTTTATTAATATCTCTGGAAGCAATACCATATAAATTAACATCCTTCATCCCATTTACAGTTTGAGCCATCTTTTGGGCTATTCTTCCAGCACCTAAAATTGCAATATTTTTCATAACAATTACCTTCCTTTCTTCTCCCTCGCTGTTACTAATCCTATGTATGACTAATACATCTCCCATAAAGTATTGTAACATAGATATCGAAAAAATTATATCGTATTTCTATCGTGATCCTATTGTATATCTACCGTATTTTCATAGTATTTCTATTATTTTTCTATGTATTTCTATTGTATTTTCATATATTTCTATCGTATTTCTATCTAACAACGAATTAATGAATCACTTCGTTTTCAAGAAATGATAATATTTTTTCACAATATTCAGCATCCAGATCAACATGTTCAATATCATGATTTAAGATTATAAAATGTCCTACAGAATCTGAATCCCGGAGCCAACCTTTGCAGTGTTTTGGTGCAGCCTCTAATAGCCGCTCCATGTTCTTTGGTAATACATCCATATCATTCGCACTTGCTATAAACAAAGCAGGACGATCTCCTATGTTTTCCACTTGCTTTATCGGTGTTAACTCATTCACCTTTTTACCAAATACCACTTTTAAGGATAGATTGATGAGCTTTTTTTCAATATTGCAAATAAACTCAGGTATATGATATTGTCTCATGGTATCTGCTACCACATCTTCAAAGCTTGAATATGCAGACATAGCAATTAAACCATCTATTTCTGGTATTTGCCCAAATGCATTGACAGAAATAGCCCCTCCCATTGAAACACCTTGTATTACAATTGGTACGTCATTGTATTTTTCTTGTTGTCTAATATATGTAACAACTGCCTCTACATCTTTCACTTCCTCAAATCCTAAGCAAACCATATCCCCATCACTTCTTCCGTGTCCACGGACTTCTAATAAAAAGGAAGCATATCCATTTTCTTTCATCCATTTTGCATGCCCATAATAGTAAGTAACAGACGGTTGTCTGATTCCTGATAAGTAGATCAAAACAGCTTTGGGCTTTTCTATCGAAACCTCAGATACCCAAACATTAAGACCATCCTCCGTTTGAAGAGTCATATCATTCGCAGTCAAATCAAAATCACTGGCTTTATAGATTTTTTGTAGCGGATGATTCTCTATTACTTCATAATCAACATGACCGTGAATAGTAAAATATACGATAATGGGAGGAATAAGTATTAATGCTATTATAATAAAACATAGTATGAAAATTAGTATTTTAATAATCTTTTTATTCATTATGTTTTTACTTGTTATGTTTTTACTTGTTATGGTTTTACTTGTTGTGTTTTTACTTGTTGTGTTTTTACTTGTTATGTTTTTGTTCATTATATTTTTGCTGGTCATGTTTTTGTTCATCATATTTTTCCTTCCTATCTAATCTTCATATAAACTGATATCTATCTAAAGATAAACTCATTTTAAATTAATAATACTAATTTTACCTCATCACTTTATCGTATAACCTACTCGTTGGTGTTTTAGGGCACTAAATAGTACCAATAATATCGTATCTTCATCTTCTCATAATAAATAAATAGTTAGATTTTTATATTGCATAGCAAACTAACATCACAGTTTAAAAAATCTTAAACCATTAATATGGTAATATTATACATTGAATATTCCCCCGTAATCAATCTTAATCTACTCAATACTATTTAATATTTAAAGAATTTAGAGTACATTAAAACAGAATATTGATAGTTGGTTAAATATATAGTATTCTTTTTGTAAAGATTGTTTATAATTTACAAAGTACGCCTTTGATGTGTAAGACGAATTCTATGAATGGGAATAGGAGGGAAGAAAATGAAAAAGAGAAAACTGATGTCGCTTCTTATGGTGAATGTTATGGCGGGGTACCTCTTGACGGGATGCAAAAGTGCCGGCGGCACACAGTTTCCAAATAGGGAGGTAACGACTACCCCTATGATAGAATTACCTAATAATGAAAACGACGTAGCGTTCTCTTTTGTAGATATTTCAAATCTTGAGTTTTGGTTTGGAAGTGGCGCAGGTGCGTGGCGCACTATACTGATTGTCTATGATGATGGCTCATTTGAAGGAGAGTACCTGGACTCCGATATGGACGTTCAGTACTTGTGTAGATTTACAGGGAAATTTACGGAGCCTGTAAAAGTGGATGACTATACCTATTCTGTAAAGCTGGAACGAATTGAGCTGGAGAAAGAACCTGTTACTGAAGAAATCAAGGATGGAATTAAATTCATATACAGCGCCCCATATGGTTTAGATAAGGCGGAGGAAATCCTGTTCTATCTGCCAGGAACGCCTGTCCAGCAACTGCCAGAGGAATATAAAGAATGGATGGGGGGATACGGGGATTATATAGATATAGAGCTGCCCTTTTATGGGCTTTACAATGTAAATACGGGGCAAGGCTTTTCCAGCCATAAAAAAACCACCATCGACGATGAACTGGCATTTCTTGAGCAGGAGGCCGCTTTCCTAAAAGAAAAACTTCAAACAGAGTCATTGTCGCAGGCTGAGATGACGGAAACAGTCTCACAACTATATCAGCTATGGGATTCGGAATTGAATACCATTTGGAGTCAGCTGAAGGAAAAGATGGATGTGACAGCTATGGAGGCCCTAAAAGCGGAAGAACTGGAGTGGATATCCTATAAGGAAGCCGAAATGCAAAAAGCTGGCGCGGATTTTGAGGGTGGTACGCTACAGCCTATGATTAAGTATGAGAAGGGTGCGGAACTGACAAGAGTTCGGGTGTATGAGCTTGCAGAATATCTTCGTTAAATATGATTGGATGTTCTTAAAGTAAATTATTCTTAAAATTAGGATGTGAGCATAAAGCGTATATTATGAACATAATCCGAAGTAAATAAATTAAATATATGTCTCTTGACTACCAACTTTTTATAGGTTGGTAGTTTTTATGTGCTATCTTGAAGTTAGTGCTGTAAACTAAAATTTATAATCTTCCCGTTAT
>JAEWHR010000218.1 GCA_023387655.1 Bacillota bacterium | reverse complement strand
CCGATAGAATAGTCTCCCATACTGATACCGTACTTTAATACATAAATATCAATTGTTTGAGATACGCTCTGAACAAGGCCATTTCCTAATAAATATTGAACTTCAAATCCTGCATTTAGGACATTTCCAACATTGATTAGTAATAAGATAAAAATCGTAGGTTTTATTCCAGGTAAAGTGATATGAAAAATCTTTTGCAATCTTCCGGCTCCATCAATGGAAGCAGCTTCATAGAGGTCAGGATTAATAGATGTAATGGACGCTAAATAAATAATCGACCCCCATCCTGTTTCCTTCCATACATTTGCTAATCCTACAATAAGCCAGAAATATTTAGGATAAGCAAGCCAATTGATTGGTTTCTCTAATATATGTAATGCAACTAATGCTTGATTTATAATACCAGTCTCTAAAGACAACACATCAAGTACAATTCCGGTTACAATGATCCATGATAAAAAGTGAGGTAAATACGATACCGTTTGAACAAATTTCTTTCCTCTTCTATTGCGAACTTCATTTAATAAAATAGCAAGCCCAATGGAAAATACGAAGCTTAGTATGAGGTTGATTATCCCCATACATAACGTATTACGTATTACTCGAAGAAACACATCATTCGAAAAAAGGGTTTTAAATTTAGCAAGTCCTACAAACTGAGAATGTAACAATCCTCCCTTAGGCTTATAGTTTTGAAAAGCCATAATCCAACCGCCAAGAGGTGCATAGTAAAAAATAAGTGCATAGATAACAAATGGAATTGATAAAAAGATTAATTCCTTCTGTTTTATCATCTCTCTCTTGGTTATTTTAGGGCCTTTTTCTTTGATCATATTTCGTTTTCTTTTTTTTGTCATATCCATTTTGCTCACTCCCATTATGATGCTATAGCAATGATTATTTTTTTGTTTGCTTAATAAGCTTAAGATTTAAGAAGAACATAAACCTACTTGATGAAAAAGAGGGCGGTTGCCCCCAAATTTGTGCATAAAACCGCCCTCTTACCACACAAGTTAAGTAAACATGCTATAACTTATCGCAGTTTATTTGCCTTGCGCAACAGCTATTCTTCGATCAACTTCAGCCTTTAACGCTTTTAAGTAAGCATCTATATCTACTCTATCGTTATATACTTCCATGTAATCCTGCCATGCAGCATCAAAGTCTTTCGCCATAACAACCTTAGGTAAATATTCATGTTTTACTTCATCCATATTTACCTTAGCCATTCCATGATCTGTGTCCGAAGTAAATGTATTGGAATAGGACCACATTGGGTACCATGGGGAATTTTCCCCTGCTGGATTTAACATCTGAACATAGGTTTCTGCACCATATGCTTTTAAGCATTCCTGAACATCTTTACTAAGCGCATCAAAGAATTCTCCTGGCTGACTCCCTGGCTCCCACGCATTAATACCATCAAGATTCATTCCTTCGTATTGAGGAAAATAGCTGTATTTGCATAAATTAGCTACCTGATAATCCTGGCTTACAAAATTTTTACGCTGTTCTTCTGTGCGATAGAAAACTCCATCATCACCAAGCATATAGTCTTGGCCTTCAATCCCCCAGAATCGAAGTGTTAATGCTTCTTGAGACAGTAAATCATTGAGGAACTTCATAGCACCTTCCACATCTTTGCAACTTACAGTAATACCCAAGCCATTTGATACGTCAAGAGCACTCGCAGAATGATAGCGTTCCTTCGTGCCTTCATTCATCACCACTCCTAACGGCACATAAGTACAATCATCTAATCCTTGTGTCTTGATTGCATCTTCTGCCTGCTGGAAGTTCCAATGTTGGTCAACCATACCCAATACACGACCAGACGAAATTTTTGCTATATACTGATCATAGGACATCGTAAAGGTTTCAGGGTCGATAATCCCTTTTTGAAACTCTTCATTTAGCTTTGCAAAATACTTATTTGCAGTTTCAGTTGTATTGTAATCAGAAACTTCTAAGGTCACTGGATCTACAATAACACATCCGTCATTTGGATAACCATCTAAAAAGAATGGCGGATTCTCTAAGCAAAAATATCTCCAGTCATCACTTAAAATTTCATATCCGATATTCGGTGTTCCATCCGGCATCGTTGGGTTCGCAGCAATATATCTTTCAATTAAGTCAAAATATTGATCTAGCGTTGTAATCTTAGGGTAATTATCCCACTTTAATACTCTAGTCTGAATCCAAAATGCTTCGTCATTATGTACACATTCAGTATCTTTTTCATTAATAATTCCAAATTGAGGAATAATATATACATGCCCATCCTGAGCTCTAACCTTATTCCACTCCTCTTCCGATAAGTAATTCTTTACATTCGGATAGTTATCCCAATACTGATCAATTGGAATATAGGCACCTGCTTCTAGTAACTGTGCATGACCTGTGGAACCGCAGATAAAATCTGGGTATTCACCACCAGCAATTAAAGTACCAACAGCTTCTTCTGCTGTTTGACCTGTTAACCAAGTTTCTTTGCACTTAGCTCCGGTTAATTGTGCTAACTTCTCCATCGCTATATTATCGTCGTTTATTTCTGTTCCAGGTACAGCGAAAAATGCAGTGAATTCTTTGACCTCTTCTTTCTTTTTGTCATCATTTGAAGATTTGTCCTCCGGTTTTTTCGTCGCTACCACATTCGTATTGGAGGTATCATCGGCATCCTTCTCCTTCTTACTACATCCTGGTGCTACTGCAACAATTAGAATTAGTACTAACAACAGTGATAAAAATCTTTTTTTCATTGCTTTTCCTCCCTACTATTGTTTCGTCACCTATAAGTGACTAAGTAAATCGTAACATCTTAGTACATTTCTAACAACCTTACAAACTATAGATAATACACATACAAACTATATGTTTAACATTTTTTATGAATATCAATATTTCTTGTACACATTACACAAATTACCATAGAATGTTTTATATATTATCTATACTGATTACGAAATCTCGTTGGAGTACACCCCTTTATAGAAACAAAACGATTAATAAAGTAATCTAGGTTATGATAACCAACCAATTCGGCTACCGTATACACCTTTTCATCCGAACGTAATAATAACTCAGCTGCCCGATCGATACGATAATTATTCAAATACTCTTTAAAAGGTAAACCATACTGTTTCTTAAACACCTGGCCTAAATAAGCACTATTGATATAATACTTTTCACTCAAGGATTTTAAGCTAATATTCTCTCTATAATTTTCTTCAATCTCCCTTTCAATACTTGCTAGAATACCTTTGGAAACATGTTTTCGAAGTTGTTGTAAATAATCCGAAAATTCATATGCAAATAATTTAAAGTGCTTTCGACTACCTCTCATAGCCTCTTTATGAAAAACATTTTGACTGATATACTGTAGTATCTCTTCTTGATTTAGATTATCATCCTGTTTTGTTGCTAAATAGATAAGTTGATATAATATGTAACTGATATTTAAGTTAATTAAGCTATAATCCATATTTGTCTCATTAATATCATCATAAATCCAATCTACCATAGAGGATATTTCCTCTTTGTTGTTTTCTTCCACCGCCTGAATTAAGATATCTAATTTCCTTCTCTCTAATAAAGACGTTCCACTTGTCTTCATGCTCTCTTCATAAAAAGTGATATCCTTATCGTTTCGAAACATTTGTAAAGTCTTTGCAATCAAGGATGTCTGATACGACTCTGACAGCTTTGCAATGGAATCAATCTTGTTTCCAACAGATAACATGATTTTATATTGAAATCCTTCTCCTAGTTGTTGACTGAGTTGCTTTAAGTATTCCTCTTCTGTTAATTCAGCCTCTTTTGCAAGATAATCACAATAAAGAAATCCTATATCATAGGAAGACTCTTGTTTACCAACATCATATATAATATGGTACTCCTCTTCTCCAAGTAATTCTTTTGCCTGCAAATAGAGGTTTTTTTGAATCATACGTTTTTCAGAATCTCTAAGCTCTAGTTCGCCCGTAAAATCAAGGTTGATTGTGATATACTTTATAACTGTTGATAATTTTAAATGAGTTGTTACATACTCGATATTTCCACTATCGTACTTCCCCCAAATAAGTGCTAATAGATTTCGATCAAATAGTGCTCTTTCCTTTTCTCTGTTTTCTTTTTGCCGATTATTCCATTCCTTATTCTTTTGGGAAACTCTATGAAGTACATCTAACAGCTCATCTTTTTGTATTGGCTTTAATAAATAATCACAACAGTCATGTTTAATGGCAGATTTTGCATACTGAAAATCATAGTATCCACTTAAAATAATATAAGATGCATCGGATAACCTCTCCATTTTTATGTATTCTAATAATTCGATTCCATTCATCTTAGGCATTTTGATATCTGCAATAATAAGATCTACTTTTGTCTTTTGTAAAAACTGTATTGCTTCACTTCCATTTGATGCTTCCCCAATGATTGTAAACCCTTCTGCCTTCCAATCGATAAGCATCGCTAACCCTTGTTTAATATATGGTTCATCATCCACTACTAAGACTCTAAGCATCTAACCCTCTCCTTTATCCATGGTATACGCTTCTTAACAAGTGAAAATTGGTAGCTTAATAACAATCGTTGTACCAACCTTTTCTTCACTCTCAATTTTTATATCAAACGTATCACCACAAAACATTTTAAGTCTTACACAAGCATTTAAGATACCAACAGATTCACTACATTCAATTGTTTCGATATTAGAATTTTTCATACAGTGCTTAAGTAACATTTCTTGCTCTTGTGACATTCCAACACCAGTATCTTCTACTTCAATGATTACGCTATCCTTGTTTTTTGTAACATAGATAAATATCCAGCCTTCGCTACTCATACTCTCAATCCCGTGTACACAAGAGTTTTCTACAAAGGTTAGAATCGTCAATTTAGGTATCTTATATCGTAAACATTCTTCTTCGACTTTTATTTGATACAATAGTTTTTTACCAAATCGGTACCTTTGTAACTGTAGATAAGCTTCCACAAAATCCATTTCTTCTTTAATCGTAATTGTATCTGCTCCCCAATCAACAGACTTTCTCATTAATACAGCCAAATGTCCAATAATATGTGCTGTTTCATCCTCCTTCTTAATCAAACTTCTCATACGGATGCTCTCTAAGGAGTTAAACATAAAATGAGGGTTAATCTGGCTATGGAGTGCTAACAGTTCTGCTTGTTGTTTTGCTAAATTAAGTTCGTGCCTTTCTAGTTTATCCTTATAAACTACTTCTATTAAGTCTTTCATCTTAGAAACCATTAAATTATAGTTTTTTATTAAATATCCAATTTCATCTACACTGTCTTCTTTCGTTATCATCTCAAACTTTTCTTCTTTTACTTTGTCTAGGTGTTGTCCAAGCAGAAAAATCCGACGAGTATTGGACTGATTCACCAGATACATAATCGTAATAGGAAATAGTAAATTGGCTAATACCAAAATAAAAAAGACTGGGATATTGTCTGTTAGACGTTCTACCATATTCGATTGATAACCAACAATATAAATATCCCATTCCCTACTATAAAGATGCATTTGCCTTTCTGCATGTTCTCCTTTTAGAATTCTCTTATTCCACTTAGAGAATTCATTACTCCCTGAAGTAATTCCTTCATTGGAAAATATGATATTATCACCATCGCAAACATAGACCTTTGCATCGTACTTTGTATTCGTTATATCCTTTTGAATAATACTATAATCAACATCAAGTTTTACAATCTTCTCTGGGTTACTCTTACCATAATAATTTAATCTTCTTATAATCGATATTGTCCTACCAGTATCATGGGTATAGAGATTCTTTTTATTATAATCATAATACGGATAAAGGATTAAATCTCTTTCACTAGAGACAAAATACTGATACCATTCCGTACTATCAATCTCACTAATTTTTGCAAATTTCCCACCATTGGTGATCGTTTCATTGTCCACATATAATATGATATTACTTATATTTAGCCCAAGACTTTGGTGTAGGATATAGTTCCTCTTCAAGATATCGTACGCATTATAATAGTCATAAGAGGAGCTATATTCTGTATCCAAGAATTTGCTAATAATGCGATTCGTGTACATATCATTTGTTATCGAAACTGCATTGCGAAAGGAAGAAGTAATGTTATATTCCACCGCTTCTGCTATGTTCTCTAAGTTTCTTTTTCTAGATGCTTTTTCTGTATCGTATACAATTTTTAAAATCAATCCATTTGTAACAATCACGGGAACAGCCACACAAAAAAGGTATAGAAAATAAAGCTTTTTTTTCAAAGTATAATTATCTAGCTTTTTTATTTGTTTTCTAAAAAACTTGGATAAAAAATCTCTTTTCATAAGAGCCTCATTTCCTGCAAAGTAACGTACCAAACTTGTATTTAAATAAACTATATCATGCTTTTCCTTCCAAATCTTTTCATTTATTGCTAGATTTTCTCTATTGATTGCTATTTTTATATAGGGTAATTCAGAGTACTCTTATATGTAATTCTTATACTCTTGATTTCTGATATTCTGATATTCTTCTATTGGGATTCTCTGATATTAGTTACTCTGATATTCTGTTACTTTTAGGTTCTTATATTCTGATTTTCTGATTTTCATATACTCTTAGATCTTCATATACTCATAGATTCTCATATTCATAGATTCACATATTCTTATATTCTCATATTCTTAGATTCTTATATTCTTAGATTTTTATATTCTTAGATTCTTAGATTCT
>JAEWHR010000098.1 GCA_023387655.1 Bacillota bacterium | reverse complement strand
AAAAGCATTAAGCTAAAAAATAGGTTTGGCTCCTTCAATGTTTCTAACGGGAAACGTTTATTTTCCGCTAATACTAAAGGTAACGTCGTAAGTATAGCATAAAATACAACTCGTCTTGTTAGATAGATTCCATCATATTTATGCACACTACGTTTTAATAATGTGGAATATACTGCCCACATAACTGCTGCGAGTAAAGATAAGATATCTCCCATAGGATTTAACTTAAGTAATACTGTCCCATTAAACACTACTAAAATGACTCCAACAAAAGCAATACAAAAACCTAAAAAGATTCCTTTGTGTAAACGTTCATCTTTCGTTGTAAAATGAGCTAATAATGCCGTTAGTATTGGAGCTAATGCAATAATAATTCCGACATTCGATGCCAATGTATATGTTAATGCAATATTTTCAAAGATAAAATACAAGGTGCTTCCGAATATGGCAAGCAAACAAAACATAAGCTCATCTTTCCATATTATCTTATGTAATTTGTGATTCATTAGAAGCAGAACAACATAAGCAACAACAAAACGCATAAACATAATTTGAAAAGGTGAAAATTCTGTTAATAGCATCTTACTTGCTATGAAAGTTGTTCCCCAAATCAGAATCGTAAATAGAGCAAATGCATGCCCTAATGTCTTTCGTGGCATTGTAATAACCTCCTTACCCTATCCTATTGTATACGGAAGATTACTACAATACAAGCACTATTTTTTCTTTACACAAAATACAAATATCTACCAAACATCCAAGTTCTTAATAGGTCGGTATGCCATATAAAAACAGATATTTTACTATCGCACCCACCGGAGAGAATTCCAGACAACATGTGCACAAATTGCACTTTTCAGAATTACATTAATACATCTTACCTTCCATTTAAATTGCATCGAAAGGACAAGCTTCTTTACATTTTTCCAGTGATACATTCATCCTGATTAATATGAAATACTCCTAGCAAAATCTTAATATACTTATCTCGTTGTCTATATAAGTAAATAAAACAAAAATAAAGTAGGGCAGCCTATTTCTAGGTTGCCCCTTATCAACAATTTGAAGTTACCATCGGTTCATGTTTTTTCGATGCTTATCAACATATACCTTCACTAATTCTTCAGGTGTAATAAAATAACAAAACATTACATCATTCAAATACATAAAAACATCACAGCTTATGAATTGTTTTACAAAATACATAAGAAAAAACACATTGACAAATAGATCCTAAAGCATATAGAATAGATGAAAAGTTATTCAACTGTTAATCTATAAGGAGGTTATTTACATGTGTGCATACTCTGCAGATATTGATCGATGTGATTGTAATACCATTCATGAGGAAGTGGTAAAAGACGTACGTGAACATATGCCTGATGATGATATACTACTGGATTTAGCCGATGTCTTTAAGATATTTAGTGATTCAACCAGAGTGAAGATTCTTTATGCTCTGTTTAAAGCTGAAATGTGTGTTTGTGATATCGCAGTTCTATTGGGGATGACCAAATCCTCCATCTCTCATCAACTTCGAATACTAAAGCAAGCGAAACTAGTAAACTACCGTAAAGATGGAAAAATAGTTTATTATTCCCTTGCAGATGAACATGTTAAAACTATTTTTGACCAAGGTCTAATTCACATATGTGAAAAATAATACTCATGAATGAGTATTATTCCTGGTCATTATTTTTTAGGTTATTAGTTGAATACATACTCAATCATTCAATTATATTAATAATAAGTAAAGGAGATTTGACTTATGGAAATCACAAAAAAACAATACAAACTTGAAGGACTTTGCTACAGTAATTGCGCTAGAATTGTTGTAAAGGAAGCTTAAAGAAAGCAAAGGTGATCAAAAATGGATTCAATAATTAGAAAAGAATATATTTTAGAGGGATTATGCTGTGGTAATTGTGCTGCTAAGATAGAGCGAGATGTCAACAAACTAAATGGCATATCTTCAGCGAATGTTGACTTTGTGTCTAAAACCTTAACTATGGAGATTACAGATAGTTCCATTGTAAATAGCCTCGTAACACAAATCGATGCTATCGTAAAGAGGCATGAGCCACACGTGGTTATGAGTGAAAAAGAACTTGCACAACCTGGGCAAAAAATATTATATCTGTTAGGCTTGTGTTGTGCAGACTGCGCAAGAAAAATCGAGGAACAAGTCAATCGAATTGAGGGGGTTAAAACGGCTTCATTGGATTTTGTATCTCAGAAACTCACGATTGAAGCTATGGATAAGAAAAATCTACCTTCTATCATTCGCCAAGCTAGTCAGATAGCATTAAGTATTGAACCTGATATCCAGATTTCATATACGAATCAAAAACCTGTGGATGAGGGTAATACCAATATTAAAAAATGGATTTACCGTTTGAGCCTTTGCATGGGAACAGCTCTCTTTGTGGTAGGAAATATTGTTCACTTCCCACAATCTGTTCGATTTATTGTATTTCTTGTCAGCTACCTTTTGGTTGGTGGTGAAGTTGTGTATCGCGCTCTAAAAAATATTTCGAAGGGTCAGATATTTGATGAGAATTTCCTTATGAGTGTGGCTACCATCGGTGCCTTTGCTATTGGTGAATATCCAGAAGGTGTGGCAGTTATGCTCTTCTATCAAGTTGGCGAAGCATTTCAACGTATTGCAGTTAACCGTTCACGTAAATCAATCTCTAACCTAATGGACATCCGACCTGACTTTGCAAACCTTAAAATTGGAGATGAGATACGTAAGGTAACACCAGAGGAAGTCAGTATTGGTGATTTTATTTTAATAAAACCTGGAGAGAAAGTTCCTCTAGACGGTCGTGTGGTAGAGGGCTACTCTGCTTTAGACACCTCTGCTCTTACAGGGGAATCACTTCCATTTGATGTAGAACCAGGCAGTGAAATCTTATCGGGTTCTATCAATAAAAATGGAGTTTTAGTGCTTGAGGTAACCAAAGAATTTGGTGAATCTACAATCTCCAAGATTTTAGAGCTTGTACAAAATGCTAGTAGCAAAAAGGCGCCAACTGAAAATTTCATAACGAAATTCGCAAGGTACTATACCCCATTCGTTACTTTTGCAGCTTTAGCGTTAGCTGTTATTCCTCCACTTGTTATTCCTGGAGCTGATTTTAATGACTGGATTTATCGAGCACTTGCTTTTCTGGTTGTATCCTGCCCATGTGCATTGGTAATTTCCATTCCACTGAGTTTCTTTGGTGGAATTGGTGGAGCTTCTAAAAATGGTATTTTAGTAAAAGGAAGTAATTATCTGGAGGCACTCAACAATATTGATACTATCGTGTTTGATAAAACAGGTACTTTGACAAAAGGGATTTTCAAAGTTTCTAAAATCGTAGGGGCAAATAACTGGTCAAAGGAAGATCTTCTGGCTTATGCCGCCCACGCAGAAAGCTTTTCTAATCATCCGATTGCTCTTTCTATACAAAAAGAGTACAATCAGAAAATTGATCCAACGAGGCTAACTGAACAAGAAGAAATTCCAGGACAGGGAATCAAGGTGAAAATTGATGGTAAAACCGTACTAGCTGGAAACGGAAGGCTTATGGAATCCGAACACATTTCATGGAATCCTGTAGATACTTTAGGAAGCATTATTTACTTGGCAGTTGACGGCATTTATACGGGTTATATTGTGATATCTGACGAACTTAAGACAGATAGTAAAAAAGCAATCAGCGATTTGAAAAAGCTTGGAATAAATCGTACAGCTATGCTAACCGGTGACAGTAAAGCTGTTGGTGAAAGCATTGCTCGTGAAATTGGACTGGATACTGCTTATACCGAGTTGCTTCCGCATCAAAAGGTTGAGCAATTGGAGCAATTGGAACAAAGTCAGAAATCAAAAGGAAAGTTGGTTTTTGTTGGTGACGGTATCAATGATGCACCTGTATTGGCAAGAGCCGATATTGGAATTGCAATGGGCGCTTTAGGATCTGACGCTGCGATTGAAGCAGCCGATGTGGTTTTAATGACCGATGAGCCTTCTAAAATAGTAACCGCAATTAAAGTTGCTCGAAAGACAAGAAAGATCGTATGGCAGAATATTATATTTGCATTGGGTGTAAAAATTGTCGTTCTTACTTTAGCAGCATTCGGATTCGCCACCATGTGGGAAGCTGTTTTTGGCGACGTAGGTGTTACAGTGATTGCAATTCTAAATGCAATGAGGGCAATGAAAACGTTCAAGTAGACGTATGATTTATATGAAATAACTTAAAGTAGTAATATTCTAATCAATCGGTCGGCTAGTCATTAATTGACTATCCGACCGATCTCATCACCGTAATGAGTTCCCAACAGTGGACCAATGGTAGAAGTACATCTACCTGCATACCATCAATTCCCCAGCATCCTTATTTGATTTTACATTACGACATATTAACCGCTATATTAAATTTCATACTAAGCAAATTGACTATAGTATAATGATGCATAAGCTCCTTGTTTTTGTAATAGCTCATTATGATTCCCTTGTTCAATAATATTACCATTCTCCATAAACAGAATTTTATCTGCGTCACGGATTGTAGATAGCCTATGGGCAATTACGAAACTAGTTCGACCTTTCATGAGTTTCTCCATAGCTTTGCTTATTTCAATTTCTGTTCTTGTATCTACACTAGAAGTTGCTTCATCTAGGATCAAAATAGGTGGATTACATAAAAAAACACGAGCGATCGTTAAAAGTTGTCGTTGTCCAACGGATAAGTTAGCGCCATCGTTATCTAAAACTGTATCATATCCTTGAGGCATTGTACGGATAAAATAATCAACTTTAGCAGCTTTTGCTGCAGCTACAATTTCTTCGCGGGTTGCAGAGGATTTTCCGTAAGCAATATTTTCTGCTATTGTACCATGAAACAGCCAAGTATCTTGTAACACCATACCAAAATTCTGGCGCAATCCCTTTCTTGTCATATCAGTACTGGAAACTCCATCAATTAAAATTTGTCCTTTATTAATTTCGTAAAATCGCATTAGTAGATTAATTAATGTAGTTTTTCCTGCACCAGTACTACCAACCACTGCTATTTTTTCTCCTGGCTTCGCGGTAAAACTAATATCTTTCATTAGTAAATGATCCCTATTATAGCCAAAACTTACGTGTTCAAAGGTAATATGTCCTTTGGCACGTTCTAGAATCATAGGAATAGAAGTATCTACTATTTCTTCTTCGCTATCTAGAAGTTTAAACGTTCGTTCTGCTGATGCTAAGGCAGATTGTAATGTATTAATCATATAGGATGCTTGCGTTAAAGGCTCTGCTGTTTGATTAATATATTGGAAAAAAGCTTGAACCACACCTATGGTCATAGTACCATTTAACATTGCAAACCCAGCAATCACTGCAATAACAACGTGAGCCAATCTTGTGAGTAAACGAATAAGAGGATTGACACAGTTGGTTAAGAAATCTGCCTTTTGTGAAATGTTACGATTTGCTTCCGTTGAATCAAATACACGTTTCATGCTTTGCTCTTCTTGATTGTACGCTTTAATAATATTTCTTCCGGTGTAATATTCTTCAACAATCCCTGTTAACTTTCCTAAAGTTTCTTGGCGAAGTGCAGCATACTCTAAATTTTTCGTAGCTACGATTTTTGTAATAATCATACTAAGTATCATAAAGACAAGGAAAATACAGGTTAAAGTAATATTGTAATAAAACATGATGACTATTGACCCAATAATCGTTCCAATAGCAACTAAAAATTTTAAAAGTCCAGTTTGTAATGTGTCTGAAATCTTATCTAAATCATTTGTTACTTTACTCAAAATCTCGCCTGATTTATTTTGATCAAAAAACTTCAAAGGTAATTTATTTAATTTTTTGCTAATTTGTTTACGAAGAGAAAGTATTAAGTTTTCTGCTACATTAGCCATTAAAAAAGATTGCAGATAATAAAAAAGCCATAAAAAGAAATATTGAATCGTTAAAAACGTTAATTCACTGCCTAGATTATCCCATTTTATAGCAAAAGACAATCCTTGTTCTTTTGAGCTTTTAATACTTTGCCATAGTAGATCAATTACCTGTGCACTACGAAATGGTGTCCATATACTTAATATAGTATAGATTAATATAGATATAGCTACAATTGACAATCGAATACGCTGGCTCTTTAGTTGGTGAATTAAACGAAGCAAGGTACCCTGTGTATCCTGAGGTACTTCAAATTCTGATGATTGGTTTATTTTCTTTTTCTTATTTAGTTTCATTGTTTGAATCCTCCTTTGTTTGAGATTTATAGATTTCTTGATATACTAAGCAATGTTTCATAAGTTCATCATGATTTCCAATTCCAGCCACTTTTCCTTCATCTAATACTATAATCTGATTCGCATGTTGAATGGAACTAATACGCTGAGCTATTATTAATACTGCCGCATCCTGTGTTTCCTGACTTAATGCTTTTCGTAAAGCAGCATCTGTTTTAAAATCTAGTGCTGAAAAACTATCATCAAAAATATACAATTCCGGTTTTTTTACTAGTGCCCTGGCGATGGAAAGTCGTTGCTTTTGACCACCAGAGAAATTCATCCCTCCTTGAGCAACAAAAGAGTCAAGTTTTAGTGGTAATGAGTTAACAAAATCGTAAGCTTGTGCTACTTTTAAGGCATGTTCTAGCTCTGAATCAGTTGCTTTTTGATTTCCATATCGCAAGTTATTTGCAATTGTTCCAGAAAAAAGCCATGCTTTTTGTTGTACATATGCCAAATGCTTTCTTAAGTTATGTTGCGTCATGCCTTTAATATCCTGACCATTTAAACTGATTTCTCCTTTTGTAACATCATGAAATCGTAATATTAAGGAAGCAATGGTAGATTTTCCACTACCGGTTCCACCTATAATAGCAGTAGTTTCACCACGTCTACACGTAAAATTCAAATCACTTAAGGTATCTTCTTCTGCGTCAGAAAATCGAAAAGATACATCTTTAAAACTCAATACATCTTTATTTTTTTCTATAACTGCGTTGGTGTCCTTTGATACATAATCCCTAATCTCTGGAGTATGCTCAAGTACTGCTTGTACTCGTCGGCTACATTCTAGTGCACGAGGCATAGTCATTATAATCATTTGTGCCATCATAAGGAAATATAATATTAATAGGGCGTATTCAGTGATAGCCGTTATATCTCCAATTTGATAACGGCCTGCACTAATACTTCCACCGCTAATCCAATAAACCATAACCATAAAAATATTAATTGATAGAAAAGAAAGTCCATCTAAACTAGCAAATAATTTGTTTGTTTTAATCGCAGTGTTAGCGTAGTCTGAAAATGATTTATCTAATCTATTTTGTTCACTGAACTCCTTGTTAAAAGCACGAATAACACGAACCCCAGTAATATTTTCAAGCAATATTGAACTCATACGATCTAACTTTTTTTGAAGTAGTCGGCTTAGTGGTGAGGCTTTTTTCATAATCAAGCCTGCAAGAATAATAACAATTAGAACTACGATCAGTAAAAGAAGACCTAATTGAATATCCAATCGAAATGATAAGGTAAGTGCAATAACAAATATAATAGGTACTGGTAAAACCATTTGGATAAAACTAACAATCGCTAATTGAATGTTGGTGACATCTGAAATTGTGCGGGTCGTAATGGAAGCAGTTCCAAATTGGCGAAAATCGTAGATTGATAACTTTAGTGATTTCTTATAGATTGAATCCCTGATATCTTTTCCCACCTTAGCTGATAATATAGAACACACATATCCACTAAGAAGTGCACCAAAAGCAGATATAATAGAAGCTATCGCCATCTTAATACCAGTATTGAGTAATACATTTGGTGTACTACCCATTGTTCCTGCATTCAGCATTTTTGCAGCAAGTGTTGGAATGAACAAAGCACCAGCCACATCCAATGTTAATAAAAAAATTGTAAAAACACATAATTTCCAATAAGGCTTTAGAAAACGTAATATAAACTTCATAATAAATCCCCCTAACTGTAAATAAAAAAAGTGCGCCAGTTATTATTAATAACCGAGCGCACCCGACATCTTCTGTTCGACATTACAATTGCGATTGTAAGTCCTCCGATGAAAAGTTTATTTATTTTGTTTTTGTAATGCATCTTTCATTAAATCTTTGTACTTACAAAGAAGCTTTGTAAGCTGAATCCTTTCTTCTTTTTCTAAGGTTAACCATACTTTCTCCTCTATGTTGTGTACACTGTCCATACATTTCTTGGCGTACTTTTCACCTAATTCGGTTAGACAAGCTTCTTTAATACGTAGGTTATCCTTAACAGGTTCTAAAGTTACCAATCCTTTTTTTACAAGTAATTTGAATGCAGAATTCACAGTCTGTCTACTAAGTGATAGTTGTTCACTAATATCTCTTTGAGTTGTAGATCCTTCACATATTAAGATTAAAGACCAATATTCAGCATTGGATAAACCATTAATTTTTGAGAACATAGCATAAACATTCTCCAAATCATTAATGGTTTCACGGAAAGCTTTCAAATTTCCATCATTCAAATCATTGTCGTTCATACTTCACCTCCAACTGTCCGAAATCATACAATACTAAATCGGACTTTTCAAGTATATATACTATAGTTTTATTTGTCAACAGTTTTTTATTAAAAATTTTAGTATAGACTCAATAGCATAAAGCAAAATAATAGGGCGGACATCTAAAACTGTCCACCCCCATAACTTTGATTTTCTTATTGATATTACACTTTTCTCTTAAAGTCAACCTTACGAAATAACATCTGTGCTATTACTAATATTATAATATTACTGATCACCATGGCATACCAAATTCCACTTCGTCCTAAATCAGTAAAATTCTTAAAGACAACAATCAAAGGCAAACGAAACGCCCAAAGCCTTGCAGATGCAATAATAAACGAATACTTTGTATTACCTGAACCATTAAACACACCCATATAATTTTGAAATAGTGCCATCAATGGTTGAGTTGAGAGTACCCATATCATATATTCCATCGCTACATTTAACGTATCCGTGTCATTAGTCAATAAACTTAGTATTTGAGATCGAAATGGAAAGATGATAAGGCAACCAACAATAGAAAGGACCAAGGCTATATTACGACTAGAGTGATAAGCTTTTCTAGCTCTCTCCTTATTCGATGCACCAATATTCTGGCCAACAAATGCAGCTAAAATAGAACCTATTGCCATGATTGGTATTAATAATAGATTGGATACCTTATTACCTAAACTAAAGGCCGCTGACACTACTTCACCATAATCTAGGATTACAGCTTGCAAAATTAAAAATCCTAGTGAACTTAACGCCTGGCTAGCTGCGGAAGGCATAGCAATAAAAATTAATTTTTTCATGCTACCTAAATTTATCTTAAGATGCTCTCTTCTAATGGAGAGTTCATCTGATTTACGAAACATCATGAATAATAATGCTGGTGCAATTGCAGCTTGACCGATTAAAGTCGCAATTGCTGCTCCGAATACTCCCATATTATATACGTTAGTAAATAAAGCAGTAAGTACAATGTTGATAAGAATAGAAATAACTGAAAAGATAACCGGAGTAATGGTATCCCCTCTCGCCTGTCTCATTGACTGATATGCTGTAAACAATAAAAGAAATACCATTTCAAAAGAACGCACTTGAAGATAAGTTAATCCAGCGTCATAGACACCGCCTTCTGCTCCCATTAAACGAAGAACGATTGGTGAAGATAAAAATAAAAATACATTCACAAATAAACCAATTCCAACACTCAGAATGAGTAGCAAACCCGAATACTCTCTAGCAGACTCTTTGTCCTTAGCCCCCAAGAATTGGCTAATAATCGCCACTCCCGCTACGGCTAATCCGGAACTTAAGGATAGAAAAATATTAAGTAATGGCCAAGTAATAGAAATACCCGCCTGCGCAGCTACCGAGTTTTCCAACTGTCCTATAAAATATGTATCCACCAAATCATGCACTGACTTAAGTAGATTTGCAGCCATTACAGGTAATGCAAGATATAGAAATGCTTGATATAATTTCTTTTCTTTTAATAATAAATAATTTTTTTCTTTGTTTTCTAATTTAAACATAGTGTCCTCGTTATGTATTTTTTCTTTTGGTAGCCAATATTTCCATGATATCAAGGTTTTGAATAATTATCAATAACAATATGCTTATATTTACTAAATAATTTGACTTGTGTTGGCTTGCAACTGCAATATAATCACGCAACTAAGATTTTGAGATACCTATGGTTTTGATTCTATTACTAATTATTCCTTCTTTGTTTTTACTAACATAAGCATATGATTTCTTATTTTTTGTTGCTACCTTAAAAATACTTCTAAAATTTAAATGTGGTAAAATATGCACTTCACCATGGTTCACAACTTCTTCTATTGTAAAGTAAGTTCCGTCAATATACCAACCATCTTTTAGAAAAATAATATAACTTTTTGAAAACTCTGTACATCCTAGGGTAAAACTCACGCTTGAAAGTAAATGAAAATACATGCGATTTATATAAATATATAGTGATATATTCATAACCGTAGCCAACGCAAAAGCAATTATAAAGAAATAGACTGATTTCGGAGCTAAAAACATGACTTCGTACTCATCATGTAACCTTTTCCTTATAAAAAAAGGCCTTATTATGTTATAGACCCCATAGATAGCAACTAAAATAGAGACAATCAATAAAAAATTGTTCATATACTCACTCCGTTAAATTAATTGATACTCGCAAAACTAACCAATAATGCTTTTATACTAGATATATTTGATATTAACCACTACTATTTACAATATTATTATAAAATTACTTTATTTATAACTTTCTTTCAATGGAATACAAAATATTACTTATAATATCATTAACTATTGTGTATAGCAAATTAACTACAGGAATCTTGTCATTTACCTCACATACTATTACTATAGTAAACTATTTCCATAATTTTGTAAACAAAAATCAGCTTCTTAATTGTGTTCCATGATAACGCATTGAGATATTCGATTAATATTTTTATAGACGAAAGGAAAATAAAAATAGCCCTGCTTTCTTTATTTCGCCATCTAGTATTATCCTCTAGCTAGCTCTATGAAAGCAAGGCTATTCTAACGTCCTTCGTTTCTATAATAAATAATGTTTATTCTATACCCTCATCCTTTCCATACTTAGCATTGAGTATGAATATAACGATTAACATGATTGCAATCGCTATTGGAAGTGCAATCCAAACATTCTGAATAAATGCAGCAATAACATAAGAGACCATACTTACAGCAGCTACAATTAATGCATACGGAAGTTGCGTTGAAACATGATTCATATGATCACACTGTGCTCCCGTCGATGCCATAATCGTAGTATCTGAAATAGGGGAGATATGATCTCCACAAACAGCACCTGCAAGGCAAGCAGATATCGATATAATTAACATTTCACTACTTGGATCAAGGATAGCAACTACAATTGGTAATAGAATACCAAAAGTTCCCCAAGAAGTACCGGTAGCAAATGCCAAACCAACAGAAATAGCAAAAATAATTGCTGGTAAAAATAATTGCAATCCTTCTGCAGTATTTTTAACTAGGTTTGCCACAAAAACATCTGCACCAAGCATACGAGTCATACCACTTAATGTCCAAGCAAATACCAAGATTAAAATTGCTGGAACCATAGCTTTAAATCCTTCACTAAAAGATTCAGCAAATTCTTGTAATGTTAACACCTTTCTTGGGATATAGAAAAAGAAAGTAATAACAAGAGCAAGGAATGAACCATACACTAAACTTAGGGATGCATCACAATTTGCAAACGCTTCCACAAATCCAGCCTCTCCATGAAAAAATCCACCTGTGTATACCATTCCCCCAACACAACAAACAATTAGGACGATAACCGGAAGAAGAAGGTCAATTACTTTTCCTTTTCCATTAGAAACAATCTCTCCGTCTTCAAACGGACGATTTTCGGTGGTGAAGAGATCTCCTTTTAATGCATTTTCCTCATGTTTTCTCATTGGACCGAAATCAAACTGCATAATTGCCATTACCACTACCATTACAATGGTTAAGAGAGCATAGAAATTATATGGAATAGATTTTAAAAATAAATTAAATCCATCATCTCCTTCTACAACAACAGACACAGCTGCTGCCCAAGAAGAAATTGGTGCAATAATACAAATGGGAGCCGCCGTTGCATCAATTATATAAGCAAGTCTTGCTCTACTTATCTTAAACTTATCAGTTACTGGTCGCATTACACTACCAACAGTTAAACAGTTAAAATAATCGTCTACAAATATTAATGCTCCAAGTCCGAAGGTAGATAGCATAGCACCTCTTCTTGTCTTAATTTTCTGACCAGCCCATTTCCCATAAGCAGCACTGCCACCAACTTTATTCATAAGAGAAACCATGATTCCTAAAATAACAAGGAAAATTAAGATTCCTACATTATAAGAGTCGGACAATTTACTGATGACACCTGATACAAAGACAGTGTTAATCATCTTTTCTAAATTAAAATTTGCATAAAATAATGCACCTGTTAAAATTCCAATAAATAAAGAGAAGTAAACCTCCTTCGTAATCAAAGCCAAAGCAATTGCAACAATAGGTGGCACCAAAGCCCAAATCGTTGCGTACATTGGTATGGTTTGTTCTTTGATATACAATTCTGCTTCTTCTATTTTATCCCCAGCAGTACCTGCTATCTCCTCTTGTTGCTTGATATACTCCTCTGCCTCTTGCACGGAGCCAAAACTTGTTTCTTCTGCAGCCTTACAAGTAATTGGTGAAAAAAGCAGTACTACTGCAAATAAGGCAAAAAAGAAACTATACCAATTTTTCATCATGTACTTCATACATATCCTCCTTAAATAAAAAATAGCCATGAAACAGTCTTAGCGCTGCTTCATGACCAAAATTCTACATAAGGAAGTAAAAAGCGGAAATATTCCGCACATGTATTGATTTTAGTAATGATAGCGCTCCACATACAGCCAAAGAATTAATTTCTTCGCTTATTTTTATATCATGTGACAGTCTGATACATATTTTGCACCAAACCAGCAGTCCTTACTCACAGGCAGTGTAGACCACTTCGGCAATAATTCCTTTCCCTTCATCCAAAGCCTGAATACAGATGGGGTACTCATAATTATTGCGCCTCTATCAATGTCTTAATGTTACTAAGACGTTTTCATAGTCGAACCTATAATACCATGGAAACTATATATTATCAACTATATATTATTGGAATTGTTTACCTTTAATTCACACCTGAAATCACCAGTTAGTTCAACCTTTAATTATTAGCCATATATTATTAGAATCTTTCAATCATCACCCAAATCTAGGTAAAACAAGCTTTGCCCCGTTATCAAGTGGCATTTCTGTAGGAGTTAGGTTGATACTGTTGTCTTCCACATGGATATCATCTCTTTGGTTCAAACCACGAGCTTCTGATATACGTAGATAGATGATACTTCCAATTAGAACGATTAGCACAACAATCCCGCAAACAATTCTTTTTCGGTACATATTACCCCTCCTTTTTCTCATTATTATAACTTATAAAGTTTCATGACACAAATAAATTCTAAGCAAGTATCTATAGTTTTTTATAAATTTATTATTATTTTTAAAATAACTACTAATTCACTTGATACATTTTGTCAAAACATGGTACACTAAAGCATTAGATAAACAATAGCTAGGAGATATGTGAATGAATTATACCTTTATTATATTATTTATCCTTATTATGTTACTAACCATGGCATTTTTATTTATTCATTTTAAGAATCTTAGTTGGATTCGTCGTTTTACACATCCAACATGGCTTCCTATTTTATTATCGCTAATCCTTGTAGCAATGTGCTTCGTACTTTCTTTTACCGTATCCATAGCTACTACAATCGTAATATTATATTTGATTTATGCTTTTATTATCTGTGACATTCTTCATTTAATTCTACGTAAGGTTCTAAAAAAGGATACTATGAAGAATAAATGGAACTGGATCTATCACAGTGGTATTCTCGCTTTTCTTATCACAATATGTTTTCTTATCCTAAGTTATTACAATGCAATTCATGTAGAAATTAAAGAATATGCTTTGCATACCGAAAAGGAATTGCAAAGTGATAAGTTAACTATAGCATTGATTTCCGATTTGCATATGGATACCACTATGAATATAGAGAAATTAGAAGAATATTGTAACCAAATCAACGAAAAGAATCCGGACGTTATTTTACTACTTGGAGATATCTTCGATGAGAGCACGAGAAAAGAAAGCATGGAACTTGCCTGTCAAGCTTTTGGAAAATTAACAAGCACTTATGGAACCTATTATGTATTTGGAAATCATGACGTTAACAATTATCGACCAATTGTGAATATATCAAAAAAAGAAATAGTGGATAATTTAGCAAAGAACAATGTTACTGTTTTAGATGACGAAAGTATCTTATTAAATAATAGCTTTTATCTTATCGGGCGTAGTGATATTAGTTTTTTTAAAAACTCTAACAGAAAAACGATATCTGATTTGATTGAACCATTAGATTCTAGTAAGTACATGATTCTGTTAGACCATCAACCCTTAGAAACAAAAACTGCTGCCTCCCATGGAATTGATCTGCAGCTTTCCGGACATACCCATGGTGGTCAGATATGGCCAACAGGCGTAATCGCAAAATTATTTCAAATTAACGAGATAAATTATGGTTTAGAAGAGATTGGAGATTACAAGGCGATTGTGACTTCCGGTATCGGAGCTTGGGGATATGCATTAAGGCTTGGTAGTAATTCTGAAATTGTTATTATCACTGTAACCAATTAAGAGAAAAAAGTTCATAAAAAAGTACGATTTTATTATGATAAAAAAAGAAGCAAAAATCCATCTCATATACCATATCAAAGAAAAGACATGCAAATAAACTCAGTTTTTGCATGTCTTTTCTTTACTTCATTACTGTATATTTTTTCTCAAATATAATTTATCTTTACTTCATTACTGTAATTTGTTCTGCAAATATAATTTATCTTTACTTCATTACTGTGATTTTTTTGCAAATAAATTTATCCTTTATTTCGTTACTGTAATATTTTTTTCTGCAAATATTATTTGTTGTTTGCCATTCATGACATATACGATAATTACATCTTCACCAGCTGATACCGTGGAAATATTTACCTTTTGATTTCCTGTGCTCGTTCCAACGACTGCAATCTTTTTCTTTGTCGTTCCCCACTTTATTTTTGAAATATCATAACCCTGTGCAATACAAGATGCTGTGACTTTTGTACCAACTTTTACTATGCTCTCATTGGTAACTATCTTTATGGAAGCTTCTAAAACATCTACTTCGGTCTGAAATGTAATCATCTTATCATTCACTAGAACTTTTGTTGTAATCACTGCACTGCCAACATCTACTGCAGTGATATTTCCATCTTTACTTACCACTGCTGTCTTTGGATCTGATGATTCGTAGGTAATATCAACAGTAACCTTATTCTCCTTCATATACTTTAGAATAGTTTTTGGTAAATTAACTTCCAATTGATATTCCTTCTCTGTATTTCCACCTACATAAAGATTTAAGAAAGAAGAATTTATGGAAATCATCCCAAGAAGCTTATCATCAATAACTACATCATCTCCTTCTCCGTTACCAGCAGGCGGAGTTACCGTTGGAGTAACTGGAGTTATTACTGCTGAGACTGATAGATTTTTTTCTAATACTTTAAGACCATCTACATAAACAGTAATCGGTATTATGTTATCCCCATTACTTAAGCTTACCTTTGCAGAATAGAGATTATCCTCTTTTGCTGTTGCTTCTGTCTGCCCAAGCATTACTACTGTTTTTTCATTCTGCCCATAGGATTGAACCTTCACTTCAATATCTGCTACCTCTTGAGTATATACTCTATTCTCATCGTCAAGAAATTCAGTTAGTACCGCTGCAGCTATTTTATCACCTACATGAAATGAATTTGCAAGGAGTTGTCGATAAACACGTGAGCCCGAACGATCTACTGTAGATAATACAAACCCACCTTCTGGTATCAAGCTATCGTTTAAGTTTGGAACTGCCCAATTCCAGTCTACTGCCTGTTTTTGATTTTTCAGTTCCGTTACGATTCCATTCGTATCCACAACAACTTCAACACCCCATTGATTTGTACCTGTGCTAGTTCCATAGGCATCGGTGTAAATGGTTATTTTATCTTCTGCCCTGGCAGTATCTAGATTATCTATTGCCAAAATATTTTGAGTCATAGGATTGTACACACCAATTACTGCTGTATTCTTATATTCAATATCAGCAATAGCACAGCGAAGTTTTTCAAAATCCACAAAACATAAATCAAAGATCATAGATCCATCACTATGTTGATATGCTGCTTGAAAAATCATTCTCTGATCCTTCGCTTCTGGTAAATTTGTCAAATCAATCGAAGCATATACTGGAATAGAGTTATTTACAAGAATATTACTTAGGGTTGTATATTTTTGCATCTGAGCTTCGGTCGTGTAATAACAACCTGTCATGATAAAATCAATAGAATCTAGATAGCTAGTCTTTGAATATTCAAATTCTTTCCCATACAACTCTTCCAACGGAAAGCCTAGACGTTCATTGTACTCAAAAGAATCATCTGCCCAATTAACACCATTTTGATAGTACACTTCATACCATGAACCAACGTATGCAGCTAAATCAATATTTCGATTTTGTGAAATTTCATATTGATCCATCATCAGCCTTAATTCTGCAACAAAGCTTGAGATTACACTGCTTCGATAGGATAACCATTCTAGATAATGTTGCCCGGTTATCATAGATCCATCTGATTGAATCTTAAATGCATCATCTGGCCAGTTCTGTAAGGTTTTTCCCTTCCCTTCAAGGTATACAGAAAACTGTTCTCTGCTTAAATCACTAAAGTCTGCATACTGGTTATCGTATCTTGCACGGTCTAAGATAATACCGTCAACAGCATAATTTTCAAGTACATCTCTAACTAAATCAAGTTCATGTGCTCTAACCTCAGGGTGACCTGGATTTACAAAAAGTAAAGTAGACTTTCTAGAAGACTGTAGAACGCTTTTCAATTCTCCCTTATCTTCTGGCGCCTGTAACACTTCAGCCCAATCTGGATGTGTATTTGCAAGATCAAGGGCAGAATCATTGGTTGCAATATTACCTTCAGTAAAGAAATTCATACTTGTATATAATTTAATTCCATTGGCATGGGCTTCTGTCAACATTTCCTGTAAAAAGTCAATTTCCATATTCACTGCTTTATTTGGATTTTTTGTTTCTGTCATATAAGGTGCATTACTCACCGTTGCCTTCTTATAAGAAACATAGCCTTCACAACCTTTCACATCAAATGCAAAAGCAGTAATTCCAGCTCTCTTCGCATTAGCAACCATCTTTTGAATTTTTTCCACACTATTTAAATTCTTAGCGCTAGCATATTGATCAATCCATAAGATAACAGGCTTATCCTCAGAGATAGAAGTTTTCTGGAATAAAATAACACTCTTTGTACTATCAGTATAATCCACACCATCTTCAATTAAGGTTACATCATAGTAATTCGTCCCCTGCGCTACGGGTACCGTAATAGCATACGACCCGTCTGCTTGTACTTCTCCCGTATATTCCTGACCATTATTAATTTGGTCTATTCTAACAGAATAGGTTACTCCTTCTTGTAAATTATTTACTTTACCGGAAATCGTGAATGAGTTTTCTGTAATAGTCTGCATGCCTTCCTGAGTAAGGGTTAAAGTAGCATGCCTCTTAATATTCCCACTCTGTCCACTCAACTGTAGAATTTCTTCTACTGTAACTGTCTTTTCATTTATTTTCAATTTTATAATATCGCCAACCTGAAACTTTGTAGCAAGAAACTTTTTATATCCTGCTTCTGCATAATTACTGTCATATGCTAGAAGAACAAATCCACCCTCTGGCACAACAACATCTGTAGATTCTGTAAATGATGGTTTAGCGCCATTGATGGAACGATTGATTACCTGTACTACCGTCATGTTTTTATCCACTATAACTGCAACATTGGTTTTTATGCTTCCATCACTAACATAGGGACGGTTTCCATAAGTAACTATAGAGATAGAATTTTTGATTGCCACTGGTCCTGTAAAATCTGGATTTACAAAATCAATTGCTCTTATTTCACCACTACTTGCAAAGTTTGGATCAAATGCGGTCTCAACTACTAAGTTTTCTAAAGTATATGTAAATTCTGTTTGATTATTGTCTCCACTGTCTGGTTCTTG
>JAEWHR010000066.1 GCA_023387655.1 Bacillota bacterium | reverse complement strand
TAAAGCCTCTATATTATTATCAACCGTAGTAAAATGGATTAAATTATAATCCGTATTTCTTATAATCTCAATTTCTTTTATTGATTCTATGTAAAATTCATCTGTTCTAGCTTCGTCATAATATCCTTTTAAAGTAGTAACGACAGTGTATTTACCAGGATAAAGCTTTAATTTCTTTTCTGGATTTATTCTTAAACTGCTTATTTCACTATCGTATCTTTTAAATAGACCAGTTATGAATAAACGGTCATAGTCACTAAACATAGAATAATCATAAATTATAGGTGCCTCTTTTGTTATATTCTTCATTCCAATCGGAGATGTAAAAGGTTTTTTGATTTGTAATTTCTTACCATTCTCATGGATGAACATCGTATCAAAGGAGTCTTCTTCAAGGTATATAGTTTTAAATGTATCACTTCCAGTATATTGTAAAGATACCAAAACACTTATCTCATCATCTTGGTTATATTCATTTTTATCAAAATCCATTCTTAATTCAAGATCTTGTAATTTTTTTGTATTTTCTACGTGATTACAAGAAGTTAAGATTAAAAGTATATTTAAAATAATTAAAATGTATTTTTTCATTTAAAAATCCTTCCCAAATTCTTATTAGCTGATGTTGTATATTAGTTTCATTAGTCAAAGCATTTTTATATGAAAAGTCTAATTAAATAGGTTGAACAATAAAATCATAGAACTAAAATTCATGCTATCCATTGTATTTTTCATATAAATTCCTCCGTTTATTAAATAAAAAAAATAATAGTTGACAGTAAGATTATACCATATTTCTCATGAAATTCTAATCAAATTTTTCCAAATTTATTATTGAAGACAAAAATTTGATATGTTATGATAATTTCAACGTAATAAAACAATGTTTTATTACAGACGTACGTTATACTGGGTACTAGGGATTATTCTTATTGTGTATCTATGATATTGAGATGAAGAAAGGAGAAGTCCGGATGCTAATTTCAAAAAAAGATTTATTAGCGATCACGGGTATCTCATACGGACAATTGTATCGATGGAAAAGAGAAAGACTGATACCAGAAGAGTGGTTTATGAAGCGGTCTTCTTATACCGGTCAAGAAACATTTTTCCCAAGAGAACAGATATTAAGTAGGATACAAACTATTTTAGAATTAAAGGATCAATATACCCTAGAAGAACTTGCAAAAATGTTGTCTCCTGAAGTTGCTGTTTTAGGTTATGGAGAAGCACAAGTGAAGGAAATCACAGAAATAAAAGAAGAATTGCTAAACTTGATACGGGACAAATATCAAAAAGAACGTTATGACTATGCAGATATTTTGTTATTGGTTGCATATTCGAGACTTGAAAAAGAATTTGAGATTCCTATGGTACAAAGAGATATGATCATAAGCAATTTAGTAAACCGAGATTTAGTTTTTTCAATGGAAGGCATAGTGTTATTGTTGCTATCACATCAGTCGGAGTATTTTATTCTGATGGTTAAGGAACATATGCCATATCTATTAGATGAACGTTTTGAAGTTCTATCTAAAATAAGCTTAAATAATATCTCAAATGAAATGAAATTAAAGTATCAATCTATGTTTTATTCCTAAGGAAAGTTAGATAAAGGAGGTTAATCCAAGATGAAAGATTTTTCTATTCAAGGTATTGGAAGTATATCAGGTGGAGAGTTTAGCCGATTAACGGTGGAAGGTATGGGAACCAACCATGGTGAAATTATAGCAGAATATCTGTCAATTGAAGGCGTATTTAAAAGTACAGGTAATGTTAACGCCCAAGTCCTTCAGTGTGCGGGAGTTGCAGATTTTGTTGGAAATCTTCGTTGCAAAAGAGTAGTAATGGAAGGTGTGTTAAATCTGAAAGCGGAAAGTAAATTAGAAGCTGACGACATCGTAGGGGAAGGATGTGTTAACTCGAAAGCAGATATTAATGCCGATCGAATTAGACTACGTGGTTGCTTGAATGCGAAAGGAATCTATGGAGATCAGGTAGAAATCGAAAGTAAAGATACAAGTTATTCTATATTAAAGAAATTTCTTCATAAAATAAGTTTGTCAGAAAATGGTAAATCAAGTAATATTCAGATCATTGAGGCTACTAAGATAATAATATCAGGTGTTTATGCGAAGGAAGTAAACGGCCATGATATTATTATTGGACCATATTGCGAGGTTGAGAAAGTAGATTGTACTGGGACGTTAAGAATACATGAAACTGCGAAGGTGGGTACAATTATTGGAGCCTTACCAAGTGCCTAAAGAGAAGGGATTATGGTTGAAGCTTTATCAGTTTCTAAAAATATGGTAAGGAATTTAAGGAAACTTTCTACAGTTTTCTATACAGTCTAATTCGTTTATAGTCTGTATTGCAAGATAATAGAAAATTAAGGGTATTAGTGAAAGGAGACTAAGTATGGGTAAGAAAAAGGAAATTGTTCCAGTCATTCCGAAAAAGAAATCAAAGGGAAAAACAGTTGTAAAAGTAATAGTTGCGGTTGCAGCAATTCAGGGAATCTTAAAATTGGTTGCGATGTATAAAAATAAAAAAGTTGAGAAGCAATCAGAAGTAGAAGGCAATAAGAAATATACGGTTTGGATGAAGGGGGAGCAGGCTTGTCTGAAAGGGGAAGAAATACGCTCTATCGATATCCAAGCGGTAATGTCAGGAATCGATTTAGATCTTAGTAAACTTAAGATTCAAGAGGATATATTTATCACTGGAAAAGCAATTATGTCTGGTGTATGCATACGAGTTCCAGAAGATATTAATGTTAAAACGAATTGTAAAACTATACTTGGAGCCATCGCTAATTCGGTACCACAATACTTTGATGAAACATTACCAACTATTTTTGTTGAGGTTGATGGTGTTATGAGTGGTATTGCAATTAAATTAGGAAAATCCGAAGAAGCAGAGAATAACGAAAAAGATTCAGATAAAGAAGTTTCTGATGAAACAGCATGTGATATTACAAACGAAGAAGGGGAATCATCAGAAGTAGAGAATACATCAGAAGTAGAGAATACAAACATCTAAACTTCATATGAAAACTGAAAGGAAGATAATATTATGATAGTGGAACCAAAAGTAAGAGGCTTTATATGTACAACAGCTCATCCGGAAGGATGTAGGGAGAGTGTAAAAAGACAAATCGATTATGTAAAGAGGCATGAACAAAAAGAAGGACCAAAGAAAGTATTAATTATTGGTGCTTCTACCGGGTATGGCCTTGCATCACGTATTTCTCTTGCCTACACATACGGAGCCGCTACTCTTGGTGTTATGTTTGAAAAACCTGCAAAAGAGAACAGAACAGCGACTCCTGGTTATTATAATACAAAGGCATTAGAAGAATTCTTACATCAAGATGGGTATTATGGTGAATCCATTAATGGAGATGCATTCTCCAGAGAAGTGAAGGAGATGACCATAGCAAAGATTAAAGAAGATCTTGGTCAAGTTGATATGGTTATTTATAGCCTTGCATCTCCACGTCGAACAGATGAAGATGGAGTTACTCACTCCTCCGTGTTAAAAACAACTAGTGTTCCATATACGAATAAGACACTGGATTTAAGAAATAATCAGATATCCGAAGTAACGGTACCAGCTGCTACAAAAGAAGAAGAAATTGCTACTGTAAAAGTAATGGGTGGTGAAGATTGGGCGCTTTGGATTAATGCGTTAAAAGATGCTGGCGTGTTAAGTGAAGGTGTAATAACCATTGCTTATTCCTATATAGGACCAAAGATTACTTATCCAATCTATTATGAAGGCACGATTGGTAAGGCAAAGGAGGATTTATACAAGACCTCTGTGGTGCTGAATGATACATTAAAAACGTTAAAAGGTAGTGCGTATATCTCAGTAAATAAGGCTCTAGTAACTCAAGCTAGTGCTGCAATTCCAGTGGTACCGCTCTATATTAGTATTCTTTATAAGGTTATGAAGGAACAAAATCTTCATGAGGGTTGCATCGAACAAATGGATCGTTTGTTTAATGAAAAGCTACATCATCTACCAGAAGGATTAGATGAGCAACAGCGTATCAGAATGGATGATTATGAGATGCTACCAAACGTACAAGAGAAGGTTGAAAAGGCTTGGGAGAATGTGACTACAGATAATCTTTCAGAATATGCTGATATCAATGGATATTGGGAAGAGTTTTATCATATGTTTGGATTCCATTACGATAATATCGATTATACAAAGAATATTGAACTATAAGGAAGTAAAATTAGTGCAGGAACAAAGTTAGTATCGTTATAGAAAGGTGTTAAAGCACCAGAATAGAGGATATTGTGAGAGTATTATTTTTAGAAGATGAACCTGTAATTCAAGATGTGTTAGCGGAATATATGAGAATAAAAAATTATGATGTAGTAACAGTGAGCGATGGCGAAGCAGCCATCGCTATTCTTGCAAAAGAAGATTTTGATATTGCGGTGTTAGACATCATGGTTCCAAAGAAAAATGGTCTATTTGTCCTTGAGTATATAAAGAATCAAGGAATCGACCTTCCTTGTATCATGTTAACTGCGCTAGAAGATGAGCAAACGCAATTAAAGGCATTTAATTTATATGCGGATGACTATGTAATAAAGCCAGTTTCTCCAATTATATTATTAAAGAGAATGGAAACCATTTTACGAAGAGTGACAAATCATAAAAATAAACTTATGAATAACAAGGAGTTTAGTTTACTTGAGGATTCCTATCAGGCTTATTATCAAGGGGAGTCATTGAATTTAACCCTAAGTGAATATTTCATTTTGCAGATGTTATGGAAAGAACCAAACAGAGTATTTACTAGAGAACAAATGATTCTACATATATTTAATGAAGATTATATTGGTAATGATCGGATTATTGATGCTCATGTGAAAAACTTAAGAAAGAAGTTACCTTACCCTTGTATACGAACTGTAATAGGAGTAGGATACCAATTTGATATCGCTCAATTAGAAAAAGCAACGTTAAAAGAAGACAGCTAAATAACAAGATAGAGTAGGAATGAGGTGAAGAGATGAAGTTATCGAAAAAAACACTGCTTTATAGTTTAGCGGTTTCTTTTTTTATGGTTGCTTTATTTATTGGCTATTTTATTTTATTGTTACCTTCACTTTATGTTGATTTTAAACAAGATAAAAATTTAGAATTTGTAAAAGAGTTTCAACAAGAATATTGTAAAGAACGTTCCTATACATCGTTAAAAGTGTTAAACCCGACGGGGACTGTTACCGTAGAATTTCCTATGGAAGGAAATGTTCTATTTCTAAAAAATAACTTTATGGAAGTTGAAGTTATTATTAAGGATTCAGAGCTTCTAGCTATGCTTGATCGGCTAAGACAATTATCGAATGATTTTTCAGAAGATGAATTACAATTTTCCGAAGAGGAAATGAATCGATATCAGGACATTATTATTGATAAGTTATTAACATCTAATTTAGTGAAGGATAATTACCCAATTTCATTTCAAATAATATCTTCCACCGAGTATCAAGGTTTAAAAGAACTATCGAATAAAACACACTTTATTTCCGAGAAGTCTATCATTTTAGAATCTAACATTGGAGATGACCAGGCTTATTATACTTCTTATATTGCAATTACAAAGTTATCAGATACAGTGGTAGTATCCTTATTCAATGTAACTACACCAAGTATGGATGACATCAAGCCTGTTATTTTTAGAAGTTTGCCAATGATACTTGCAATAGTTATCTTGCTATGTATGTTATTATCAAGTGCATTTGCAAAATACATCGTACAGCCGATTCGTAAGGTGGCAACCATGGCAGAACATATAATAAATACGAAGAAATTAAAGATGAAACCAATTGCGCTTGGAAAAAAGGACGAGATTTCTTATCTTGGGGAAACGATGAGGGAAGTTTATCAAAGATTAGAAGATAATTATCAAGAACTTGAAGTTAAAAATTCTCAATTATCCGAAGAAAACAAACGACAGGAAGTTTTTTTAAGGGCTAGCTCACATCAGTTAAAAACACCGATTCAAGCTGCGCTTCTTCTTACAGATGGAATGATAAATGAAGTAGGAAAATACAAAGATACGAAGGAATATCTACCACAGTTAAAAGGACAAATTTTAAATATGCAACGGATTGTAGAAGAGATTCTATCTCTTCACCATAATCTAAATGAGCTCTCTATGGAGTCAGTAGAGGTATCTGATCTTTTACAGAAAGTACTAGACCGTTACGCTTGTCAGATTGAGGAAAGAGCGCTAAAGGTGATAACAAATTATGAACATGTTTTGATACAATCGAATCAAGAGCTGTTGGAGAAGATATTTGATAATATAATAGCAAATGCTATTAATTATACCCCGAATAATTGCTATATTCATATTGATGTTACTCAGGAAGAAATTCTGATTTTCAACGAAAGAACTTCGATAGAACCAGAGCTTTTGCCACATATTTTTGAGCCATTTGTTACAAGCAATCGAAGAGAAAGAGGGCATGGTTTGGGATTATATATTGTATCTTATTATTCAAAATTACTTGGACTAAAGGTTAGTGTTGAGAATATGAAAGAAGGTGTAATGGTAAGAATAAAGAAGGAAACTTAATTTGCTACATGCAAATATCATCGTATCTTCATATCAAATTCATATCCTTTTGATATAGTTAGAATATCAAAGAATAGCAGAAGGAGAAAGACATGTTAACGATTAAGGACTTACGGGTTACCTATGGGGAACAGATTGCATTATCGATTGAGGAACCAATCGTAATCGAACCTGGTGATCGTATTGGGATTATAGGAAGCAACGGAGCTGGTAAATCAACGCTTGTGAAATCCATTTTAGGGATTACCAAGTATGAAGGAACCATTCTTACTAGTTTGCGACAAGAAGAGATTTCGGTGCATTTGCAACAAAATAATTATGTGAATACAATGCCTGTTAAATATATTATTGAGATGGTGCTGGCTGTTAATATCAAGAAGGATAAAAAACTTCAAGAGTTAATCTCCTATTTTAATTTTGGGGGATGTCTTAACAAGCGCTACGCTCATCTATCTGGAGGAGAGAAACAAAGGTTAACAATTATTTTAGTACTTCGAAAAGATACACCGCTGGTGTTTTTTGATGAAGTAACTTCAGGACTTGATTTTGAGACCAGACAGAAATTAATGCAGGGGCTTACGAAGTGGTACGAAGGCAGAAGCACAACGTTATGTATGGTATCACATTATTATGAAGAATTGGAACATTTAGCAAATAAGTTATTAATTCTAGAAAGAGGACGTGTTGTAGCGTATGGTACAAGGGAGGAGTTATTTCATAAATACTGTGGAAAAACCCTCTACATCCTTGATAATAACGATAAGAATCAAGAATATAAGAAACAGTTTAAGTCTGTTTTAGCACCAGAGCACCTAATTGCTCTAACCTGCGATACAGAAGAAGAGGAACGAAACTTAACTGAGCTTCTTATCCACGCAAATATTGATTATAAACGAAGCAATAATGATATTGAGATTTTATCGATCAATGCGAAGGCGAAAGAATTAGCCAAAGTGGAAGGGGGAAGTTTAGTTGAAAACTATGTTGCCTAATAAGAGAATGATTTTGTATGAATTACGTAATATTAAAGGAAATTTTTTCACCTTATTTTTTGGTATTGCATTTCCTATCGCATTTTCTATACTAATGCCTAGTATTATTACGAGAGATCTTCCGGAAAGTGAGCAATCGAAAGCAATTATCACAGTATTTGTTACAATGAGTATGGTGATACCGATGGCGGTTATGTTGCTTGGATATGCTGCAAATTATGCCCAGGAAGTTGAAAATGATGTTCCGCTTCGTCTAGACTTATTTGGTGTTCACCCGAAGAAATTATTTGCAGCAAAGTTGATTTCGCATTTGATATTTATTACAATAGCTTTTATTCTTTATTTTTTAGTTGATTGGTTTGTACTTGATATTAAGATGCCTGCTACCAAGACAATAGTTCTATGGGTGTCTTGTTTATATTTGTTAGCGATTATATTCTTTATGATGGCACATGGTATAACAACCATAGTAAAAAAATTCGGATTAACATATGCTGTTACCATGTTTATCTATTTCGCATTTATGATATTATGCGGTATGATGGGTATTACAGTAGAACAGTTACCAAAAGGTTTAAAAAGTATTGCATTGTTATTTCCTATGTCTTATATCAGTAAAGATTTTGTTGGGATTTGGGATGGAGGAAGTTATAATTTCGCACCTCTAGTGCAGTCTTTTATCTTTCTTGCTGCAATTGCAGGCATCTTAGTTTTACTAGGTATTCGAAAGAGCAATCGAACACAAGGAATCTATCAGAAGATGGAATAAATTATAAAGACTCTTATCTTTTAGTTAAAAAATGCACCTCAAATGTTTGATAAAATCTAATGTTTGAAGGTGTATTTTTTGACATCACAATTTTAATACGATATAATAAGTCGAAAGAGATAAGACTAGGCATTTATTGATGAATAGATCATAGATAGAGTATGTATTTGAAAAAAAGAATGTAAATCAATTCGTAGCGAAACCATGGACTGAAATGAGTAAATTCTATGAATCATTAAAACTAGGCATACAAGAGAATTTGATTTCGGGATCATATTTAAGTTATCTGAAATTAATCAAGGTGAAAGGGATAAAAATGAAACTATTATTTAAGCAGAGATTTTTTTCATGGTTTGACAGCTATGATATTTTTAATGAATTTGGTGAAACTGTTTATACGGTAAAAGGTGTTCTTTCCTGGGGGCACTGTCTAAAAATATATGATTCTGCAGATCGAGAGGTTGGTATGTTAAAAGAAGAGGTTTTAACGTTTCTACCGAAATTTCGTATGTTTTTATTTGGAAATGAAATTGGTTCTATAAATAAAGAGTTTACTTTTTTTCGACCTAAATTTCATCTTAACTGTAATGGTTGGACGGTTGAGGGTGATTATTTTGAATGGGATTATTCAGTTATGGACGGTCCACAGCTTATTATGACAGCATCAAAAAAACTTTGGAATTTTACTGATACGTATGAAATAGATGTAATACAACCTGAAAATTCTTTGATTGCTTTAATGATTGTACTTGCGATCGATGCAGCGAAATGTGGAAAAAATTAAGATTTATAGTATAGAATAGAATAAAATAAAATAAGATAAAATAAAAAAAGATAAGATAAAATAAGATAAAATAAAATAAGATAAAATAAAATTCTCCGTAAGTAGTGTGAACTTACGGAGGATTTTTATATTAATCAGAAAAACTTAGGGAAGCTCCCCAGTTATCATTACCTGCCAAGACTCTTTCTAGGGTATAGTTAAGAGCTTCTTTGTCAGTAAGCTGTTTGGAAAAAGAAGCACGTTTTCCTTCTAGGATAGCTTTTGCACCTTCTCCAGTACTTTGATATTCAGCATAAAGCATAGTTTCATGAGCTTCTGGTTTATTCCAGTCATGCCAACCTTCTTCACGAATGTGTTCTCCAATCTCACAGTGAAGAAATACTGTCTTAGCAAAGTTTCGCCAAGGTCTGCCTAGATAGACACTATGCTTTGGACAGTCGCTCGTTAGACGGCAGTGAGAAAAAACGTATCCATATTCTTGACCTTCTGCTGTACTAGCAGCAGTTACATAACCATAGTTTTTCTGCACTTCTCCTTCTTTTGCAGGAGGAAGATCGTCTGTCTTTTGAGAAAAGATTTCACAATGGTCAAAAAAGGCAGTCGCACTTCCAAAGATAAAATCAACATCGCCACGAATGTAGCAGTTACGATAATAATGTCGACCATTTACTCGTGGTTCAAACTCTTTTGGTCCAGTAAAACCTCCAGGTTGATTTGCTGTTGGCGGAAGAGGCGCTGTAAATATAGTGTCTTGGCTACCAAGTAATATACAATTATCAAACACCATACGATCGCCATCCACATAAAGAGCAAGTGCTTGACCAACTTGATGGCCGAAACCTGAGCTATTTTGGAAGGTGAGGTTCTTTGCAGTGAAATCATTGGCATCAATGAATACAGAAGGGGTGCGGAAAGTTCCGCGTTTACTTCCATCTTCCATAATCATATTGGCATAATCATCAAAGGTAAGTATTGTCTCTTCTTTGGATTCTCCAATTAAGGTTAAGTTTGGTTGCTTGATTACAAGTTTTTCTTTATAAGTTCCCTTCTTAATATAGATTGTTACCGGTTCTGTGGTTCCTTCTGGAATACTTAAGAGGGCATCAGTTATTGTAGAATATTCATGTTCTGCTGGATTATTTTTGGATACGTAAATTGTTCTACTCATGCGTTTTCTCCTTTATGTAGTTTAATAAGATGTCATTTAACGATGATGATAGTTTACTAAGGTATTGCCTACGATAGGTTAAAAAAATACCAGACTTTAACGAATAGTTACAGTATTGATTATAGAAAGGTACTTTTGGCAAATACTTAGTTAGGAATATTATAACATATGGTACAAATGGTTACTATAGACAAATATTGTTTCTGTGAAATATGAGTGACGGAAGTTCACATTTACTTTTGTGAAGAAAAAAGCTATAATAATAACAGAATATGAAACAAGGTAGGTAGGAGAATGCTTAGAGCAACCTTTCAAAATATAGTGGAGAACAGGGATGTTAGAAAAAATCTGATTCTTTTAAAGGAGATGCTTCGTGAAGATATAAAAAAAGGGAGTCATAATAGGGAAGCTTTGCTTTATGTGATTGCAGGAAGATATGAGGTATTTCGTGGCTTATTGCAGGATGAAGATGCTAAGGTCAGAAAAAATACAGCATTAATCATGGGAGAATTGGCAGTCCCAGAATTCGCAGAGATTCTTTATGAAGCTTATGAGGAAGAGACGCAACGATTTGTAAAAAGCTCTTATTTATCAGCTTTAAAGAACATGGATTATAACGAACTTCTTCCAAAGCTTCGGACAAGCTATGAGTTTGTGAAAAGTATACCTATAACGGATGAGAATAAAAAACATTTAGGTGAAGAACTTCGTTTGCTAGAGGAACTTTTGGTTTTTGTAAGAGGTGAGAAAAAGCATACATTTGTCGGGTATGATGTGACAAATGAAATGGTCTTACTATGCAATCGAAACCATATTCATGTGACCATGGAACAACTTGGTAAGATTCCAAAAAAAGAGTTTACAGCTGGAGTTATGGTAAAGACAAAAGAATTAAGAGAGGTTCTTAAAATCCGTACTTACCGTGAATTGTTATTTGCAGTTGACGGCGTTAGGACAGTGCCAAATGATGTTACGAAAGCAGCAGAGTTATTAACCGATGGAAGCTTATATCAATTTTTACAAGAACGCCATAAAGGGGACAGTCCATATTATTTTCGTCTTGAGATGAAAGGAAAGATGGATGTAGAAAAGCGCACATCATTTATTAAGAAGCTTAGTATGGAGATAGAGCATTTGAGTGAGCGTAAGCTTCTTAACTCGGTAAATCATTATGAGGTAGAGATTCGCCTAATTGAAAATAAAGAAGGTAAATTTAACGTATTAATACGTCTTTACACATTGCCTGAAGAACGCTTTATATATCGAAAAGAAGTAATAGCCTCCAGTATTCATCCTGCAAATGCAGCACTTACGGTACAACTTGTAAAGCCATATCTTATAGAAGATGCACAAGTTCTTGACCCATTTTGCGGTGTCGGTACAATGTTAATTGAACGAGATCTATGCGTACGTGCGAAAACGATGTATGGCCTTGATATCTATGGAGAGGCTATAGAGAAGGCTCGTATTAATACAGAGCTTGTGAACCGATGTGGAATGAAAAAAGAAGATGGCGGACATCTTGTGATTAATTATATTAATCGAGATTTTTTTGATTTTAAACATAATTATTTGTTTGATGAAATAATCACCAATATGCCTACGGTTGGACGAAGCATGGATGAAGGGGAGTTATTTACCCTATATCAGAAGTTTTTTAAGAGAGCTTATGAACTTTTAGAGGATCAGGGAATTATTGTACTTTACTCACATAATCGCGAGTATGTTAGGAAGTTTGCAAATATGAAGCCTTATCGCATTGAGAAAGAGTTTGAGATTTCTATGATGGAAAAGACTTATGTATATGTAATACGTGTTAGTAAAGAGTGAAAGAACTAAGTTCTTCACACAGAATGAGCGGCATGTATTTATAGTGAAAGAAAGTAGAGGTTTTTATGTTAAAGATAGGTTCCCACGTTGGAATGAGTGGAAAAGAAATGTTTTTAGGTTCTGCTAAGGAAGCACATTCCTATGATGCGAATACTTTTATGGTTTATACTGGAGCACCACAGAATACAAGAAGAAAAGAGTTATCTGACCTTCGTTTGGAGGAAGGATTTGAATATATGAAGCAGCATGGAATTTCTGATATCGTAATTCATGCACCGTATATAATTAACCTGGGAAATTCGGTAAACTCAGATACGTATAGTCTAGCGGTTGAATTTCTAGCAAAGGAAATTAATAGAGCAAAGGCTTTTCAGAGTAAGTATTTAGTTCTTCATCCTGGTGCACATGTCGGGGCAGGAGTAGATGCTGGTATTAAGCAAATTGTACAAGGGTTAAATGAAGTTTTAACGAGAGATACAGATATCTTTATTGCCTTGGAGACTATGGCAGGAAAAGGTAGTGAAATAGGCAGGAGTTTTGAAGAATTAGCAAGGATATATGATGGTGTTAAGTTTAACGACCGTCTACGCGTTTGCTTTGATACCTGTCATACAAATGATGCAGGTTATGATGTAGTTCATGATTTTGATGGAGTAATAGAACAGTTCGATAAATTAATTGGAAAAGAACAAATTGCTGTGTTCCATATCAATGATAGTAAAAATGATAGAGGGGCATCAAAAGACCGTCATGAAAACATTGGCTTCGGAACCTTAGGATTTGATGCGCTTTGCTATATTGTACATCATAAAGATTTTATGGATGTTCCAAAGATTCTGGAAAGCCCTTATGTTAGTTTGCCGAATGAAAAAGATAAAACCTTACCACCATACCGATATGAAATAGAAATGTTAAGAAATGGCGTATTTGATCCACAACTTTTAGAAAAGATTCAAAATGTTCAGTCGTAGTGGTAACCATTTCATTATGTTAGTTTCAATTGGATTTGTAGTTTAATAATTGGAGTACATTCTAGCTTTAGAAAAAAACAAATGCAGGAAGAAACAAAAGGATAATATGAGGAAATCGTGGAATGCAAAAGGGATAAATGTTAGAATTCTTTTGCTCCTACGGTTTCCTATGAGTATCTGGCAGTATAAACTTTACTGTGTGAAGGGAGATAAGGTATGAGAAGCCAATTATTACAGCGAGGTAGTTTATTGGATGAGAAAGGATGTCTTACGCAAGCAGGTTATGCTACGTCGTTAGTGAAAGACTATCGGCGAAAGGACATAAAAGCAAGTTCTTTACGAATCAAAGAGTGGGACTATTATTTAATCTACAATGAAGATTTCGGGATTGCCTTAACATTAGCAGACAATGGCTATATGGGACTTGTCGGTACATCTTTTTTGGATTTTAAAAACGCTACAGAAAAAACAACGAATGTTATAATTCCATTTCCAATGGGACGTATGAAGTTGCCTGAATCTTCAGAGATTGGAGATGTTAGTTATCGAAATAAACGGGTTGAGGTTTCTTTTCAAAATAATGGGAAAGAAAGACACCTTTATCTTAAAATGAAACACTTTCATAAGGAAAAAGACTTTTTTGCGGACGTTACTTTGGTAGAAAAACCTGAGATGGATTCTATGGTAATTGCAACACCATTTCCCAAGAAGAAGAAAGCATTTTATTACAATCAGAAAAAAATTGGTATGCAAGTGAGCGGGTGTGTCATTATTGGAGAGAAAACATATTCGTTTGGAAAAAGCAGCCAAGGTTTATTAGATTGGGGACGTGGGGTTTGGACTTATGATAATGTTTGGTATTGGGGAGCTGGACAAGGGCAGATCGATGGAAAACAATTTGGTTTTAACTTAGGTTACGGTTTTGGTGATATTAAAAATGCAACGGAAAATATGATTTTTTATGATGGAAAAGCACATAAAATTGACGATATTGAGTTTGTTATACCAAAAGATGAATTAGGGAGGGAAGATTATCTTAAACCCTGGAAATTCACATCATCTGATCAAAGATTTGAGATGGATTTCACCCCATTATTAGATCGAAAGTCACGAACTAGTTTTGCTATATTATTGAGTGATCAACATCAAGTCTTTGGTAAATTTAATGGGAAAGCTATTCTTGACGATGGAACAGAGATTATAGTTTCTGATTTACTTGGATTTGCTGAAAAGGTACATAACAAATGGTAATGAATTTGATTTATGAAGGTATGTAATGTTTGTAAATGAAAATAATGCTTATTAAGAAGTAATGTTTGTAAATGAAAGTAATGCTTATAAAAGAAGTACTATTTGTAAATGAATGTAATGCTTATAAAAGAAGTCCTGTTTGTAAATGAAAGTAATGCTTATAAAAGAAGTACTGTTTGTAAACGAATGTAATTCTTATAAAAGAAGTAATGTTTGTAAATGAAGTAATTACTTATTAAGAAAGTACTATTTGTTAATGCAAGTAATTACTTAGATACTTGTTAATAATATGAGGAAGGAGAAAAGGAGCTTTAGATAGTTTGTCTAAGTCAGCTCCTTTTTTATGCAATGATACAGATAGATCGAAAGGAAATAAATAGAATTATTCCATTTTACGAAAAGGCGACAGATTCAACAATTTATGCCTACTTAGATGGATATATGGGAGAAGCTTTTGTAGATGATATAGAATCTATATGTCATACTGTCATTTTACAGGGGGATTTTGTTTTTCCCTCTAATTTAGGGTTATTCCATGAAGATACTGCAAGGAAAATGATTCAAGGCTTACTTAAATATAAGAAAAAAGAAAACATGTTAATAATACCGCAAACTAAGGAATGGGAAGAGTACTTAAAAAATAATGAGATGTTTACCTCTATTCATCGATATCATTTGAAAAGTCCATCCATTGAACAGTTTGATCTAGATAAATTAGAAGCATATTGCAAAAGTTTATCTAGTGAATATTCTTTTTGCAGAATTGATGAAACACTATATGAGCGTGTTATGTCAGAAGAGTGGTCTAGAGATTTTTGTAGTAATTTTTCTTCTGTAGAAGATTTTTTACATCATGGAATTGGTATCCTTGTGATGAAAGGAAAAGAGATTTGCTGTGGAGCTTCCTCTTATACAGCATACCGAAAAGGTATTGAAGTAGAGATTGTAACCAAAAGTGATTATAGGAATCTTGGGCTTGCTACCGCATGTGGAGCTAAATTAATATTAACTTGTTTAGAAGAAGGAAAGCTGCCTCATTGGGATGCGGCAAATCAAACTTCAGTGAGACTTGCAATGCGTCTAGGTTATGAATATGTAGGACCTTACGATACGTATTGTTTTAAGTAGGAGGGAAAGTTTTATGGTAATAGGAATAGGTGTCCTAGTTCTCCTATTATTTTTTACAACCTATATTTTATCCAATGTAATATTAAAACCCAGGGTGAAATCACCAGAAGATATTTTTAAGCGGGAAGTTGAGTTTGGTAGAATCGTACCGAATAATTATGAGCGCATGGAAAAAACAAAGATACAGATTCCAAGTCGCTATGGATATACTTTATCCGCTGTCATATTGGAAAATGAGATTACAAAAAGAACAGAGAATAAACATAAAGTAGCTGTACTATGCCATGGTTATACTTATGGTAAATTAGGTTCCATCGTATATGCGCAGATTCTCATGGAACTAGGCTTCACTGCAATAATCTATGACCATAGAAATCACGGAGAGAGTGGTAAAAAATATACTACCATGGGCTATTATGAAAAGTATGATTTAGAAACTGTGATTGATTGGTGCTATGTTAATTTCGGAAATCACATTCGTATCGTAACTCATGGGGAATCTATGGGAGCAGCAACAGTACTGGATTATCTTAATATCAAAGATAATGTAGCATTAACAATAGCGGATTGTGGCTATACTGATTTAAGATCTTTGTTAAGTCATCAAATGAAAACATTTTTTTATATTCCACCCGTTATTTTTATGCCATTTGCTATTTTGTGCTTAAAGCTTCGTGCTGGTTTTAATGTAAAAGAAGTTTCGCCAATAAACGGAGTAAGAAAAAGTAAGACACCTATATTATTTATTCATGGCGATCAAGATAATTATGTTCCTTATCAGATGACGATTCAGATGTATGAGGAGTGTAGTGCTCCAAAAAAATTATATTTAGCAAAAGGTGCAATACATGCAAATTCTGTAGTAGTAGACTACGAAGAATATAAACGTGTTGTCAACCATTTTATACAAAAGTATTACAATGCAAAGAATTAAGTTTGTGTTCGTGCTGTAGCATAAACTATGACTGAGTAAAATTATAGTGCAGAAATGAGGATACTATGGAAAATCAATTTGAAAGAAGTGCATTTATCATTGGGGAAGACGGAGTAGAAAAACTCAAGCGCTCTCACGTTGCTGTATTTGGTGTGGGTGGTGTTGGAGGATATGTGGTAGAGGCACTCGTTCGTAGTGGAATTGGGGAGATTACTATCGTAGATAACGATACGGTTAGCATATCAAATATAAATCGTCAGATAATAGCAACCCATGATACTGTTGGGCAATATAAAGTAGATGTTATGGAAAAACGTATTAACTCCATAAATCCTCATGCTATCGTGCATTCTCATCGCTGCTTTTTCCTCCCAGAAACAGCAGATCAGTTTGACCTTAGTTCTTATGATTATGTTGTGGATGCAATTGATACGGTAGCAGGAAAACTCTCTCTTGTAGAAAAAGCTCAAGCAGTAGGTACTCCGATTATGTGTAGCATGGGAGCGGGGAATAAACTAGATCCTACAAAATTTGAAGTGGATGATATCTATAAGACTTCGATTTGCCCTCTAGCTAAAGTGATGCGTTACGAATGTAAAAAGAGAGGAATTAAAGAACTAAAGGTGGTTTACTCAAAAGAAATTCCTATTACACCGGTGATGCAACCTTCGGAACCAACACAAAGACGATCAATCCCTGGTAGTATTGCATTTGTACCATCAGCAGCAGGCTTAATTATTGCGTCCACGGTTGTCAGAGACTTGTTAGCTACCCTATGATGATTTTGTTTTGTTAGTAATGTATTAAGAAACAGATATGTTAGTTTATTTTTGAAGAGTTATGTTAGTTTATTTTTTGAAGTAGTTAGATTGGCTTATGTTATGAAATAGTTTTGTTAGTTTATGTATCAAAGAATAGAAATGCATTGTTTTATGTATCATAATAGATATGCATAGTTTGTGCATCATGAAATGATTAAGTTATATACTCTATTCTGAATTAGATATTGACATTACGCTAATTTCATACTAACTTATCAATAACAGACAATAAATTATTAACCTAAATTTGGTTATGATAAGAAAGGTGAGATTTAGGGTAAGGATAGATGAAGAAAGATAGAACATTATTAAATAGAGATGAGATAATTCGATATCTTGGATACCAAAATCAAGAACCGGATGAGATTATGCTAGAGGAAATTAAGATTTGTGAAGATGAGTTATATAAAATAATAGATCCAAAATTTCATTATGAGGTATTTGATTTAAAAAGAATAGATGATAGACTAATGCTTTCTGATGAAAGCTTTGAATTCCTTGGAGAAGATATTAAAAAACATCTTTCTGGTTGTGAGAAGGTGGCCTTTAGTTGTGCAACCTTATCTGACGGTGTTGATGAATTAATAGATCAGGCACAGAAAGAAGATATGTTAATGGCATTTATTTATGATGCTATTGCCAATGCGGTGATAGAAGAAGTTCGTGCGAAAGCCGAGTATTCCATTTCCAATGCTTACCCAGATTATTTTTGTAATTGGCAGTATGGGATTGGATATGGGGATTTACCTCTTTCACTACAACCTTTGTTTTTAAATCGTATCAATGCGAAAGAAAAGATAGGATTAACATGCAATGATCGCTGTTTATTAGTTCCATTAAAATCAGTAACAGGATTTATTGGTTTGTCTAAAAAAGAGCAAGAACATAGTGGATGTAACCAAAGAAGCTGCCTTACTTGTAATCACCGAGAACATTGTATGTATCGAAAGAAATGAACGTAGAAATGGCATGGAACATAAAAGTTCCATGCCATTTCTAAAATGTAAAGTGAGCTGGGAGGTAAATAGTAAGAGCAAGAAGCAGTTGCCCAGAAAAATAATATAGTAAGGATACCGTATCAGAAAGACTCGTTTCTCGGTATAAAGTGTTTCTTGCCAGTAGGAGATCACTTGCGACAAGTAAAACGGATGCCAATGCAAGTGGATAACCTAGTAAACCAATTGTAAAAGGTAGTGTTAAGCCAAGGGAAAGAGATGTAAAAATAGTGAGTCCGTAGAGGAAATATAAGTATTTTTCTTTTCCTAGTCTTGCACTATAGCGATAGAAATAGCAAAGAGCTATACCTGTAAAGAATGAAACCATAGGGATACAGATGATTGGAAATCCACCAAGTTGAATAAAGTATACGATATAGGCAACATGACCAAGGAAAAAGAAGAATCCTCCAATGTAAACTTGAATACCTAATAGTACGTCAGCAAATAAGCATATGGTAAGACCAACTAATACGGAGCGACTAAAAAAGGATGATGGTAGATGATTCGTATCAAGTAAAGTCATTGCTTTCCAATAACCGATGTAAGATAGAATCACGGCGACTAATGTAGTTGCCCCTTTGATTAGCAAGCTAAGTTTTTTGTTTCTACCTCTTCTTTTTAAAGATAGATAACAAGGCATAAGGATAAAAATCATTAAAAAGATAGAAAACATTGCAATTATGAAAGGTTGCATCAGTAAACCTCCCTTCGAACTCCTATTGTTATATGTATATTTAATATAACATGTCAGAATACGTACTTTCCGTATAAGGATTACTAATAAATGTGCTCCTACTGATTTTGGGAATAGTATCGTAATCTTCTTATGAAAATTCGAAGGAGAGTAATTTTACTCTTGTATCTTATTAATTAATTCAGGAAGTTTAGATTCTCCAATTACAATGATCCCGTGATCTGCTAATAATTTGGCAGTAATGCCATTACCTTCTATTAAAGAGCCAGTAAAGCTTCCATCGTATATTTGGCCAAAACCGCAGGAAGGGCTTCGTTCTTTTAGAATTGCATAAGTACAACAATAAAGTTTTGCGAGTTTTAATGATTCTAAAGCCCCTGCATTAAATTGTGCTGTCACATCGATGCCATTTTTACTGATAACTTTTTGGTTTTGTATTTCAGAAGCTGGCCGCGGAGTAGGTAGTCCACCTAATTGCTCTGGACAAATTGGTATCAGATGATGATGTTTTTGTAATTTAAGTAAATCCTCTTGTAATTTACCTCCTCCGTTGTACCTACAATTCACTCCGAGTAAGCACGCACTCACTAATATATTCATAGGATAACTCCTTTCTACTAAAATAATAAGTAGTTGATTTGATTATTTTAAAACTCCTTGAAAAAACCTAAATATTGTTTATGTTAAAGCCATTATAGCAGTTTTTTACTCAACAGCATACTTTCTTTTGCACTTCAAAAAGATATGTGTTACCATAGAGAAAGAAAATTGTTATCTATAATCATGTGACATAGAGTAGAAAGGGAAGAGCGTATGTTGTCGGCTAATCTGCAATATCATATTGTGTTTAGTAAGCGTAGGACCGTTGGGATTGAGGTAAGTCCAGATGGAACGGTTACGGTTCGTGCGCCTTTGCGTATGCCTCAAAAGGATATTGAACAGATTATATTGTCAAAACTCGATTGGATAGAACAAAAGAGAAGGATGTTTCGAAGAAAATCAGAGAAGGCTAATCGTGTTTTAAATACGGAATATGAAGACGGAAGTCTCATGCCTTTTCGAGGAGAACGTTATCCTATCCATCGTTCGTTTCATAAGGGGTTAAAAAAGTCTATAGTATCCTTTGATGGTAAAGCTTTTACAGTCCGTTACGGAGAAGATGATAAAGAAAGTATCAGGCAAGCTTTTCTTGTTTGGTATAAAAAGGCCGCTACGGAAGAATTTCTTCGACGTGTTGATTATTATAAGAATATCATGCAGGAAACAGTTGGGACTATACGTATTAAGGAACAAAAAAGTTGCTATGGTAGCTGTTCCTCAAAGCGTAATCTAAATTTTAATTGGAAATGCATTCTAGCACCACCAGAAGTATTAGATTATATTGTTGTACATGAACTATGCCATCTTCGACATATGAATCACTCTAAAGAATTTTGGGCTGAGGTGGAAAACATATTACCTGACTATTCTAAAGCCAAACGGTGGTTAAAAGAAAATGGAATCTTATTAGAAATATAGATGTATTGGAGATTTTAATTTGATTTTTAGTATTAAAGCAGAAAGCATCGGTGTCTTAATTATATATATTTAAATGATTAATTTTAAAAATATCATATTAAATGTTCATATGATTTACATTTTATAATAACATTAATTTTTTTATGATTGTTTTAATGATCTACTTTTGTAATAAAAGATACTAATTGTTTAAATGATCTATATTTTGTAATAATATAATAAATGTTTTAATGATCTACATTTTGTAATAATATAATAAATGTTTAAATGATCTTCATTTTGTAATAATATTTATATTTTTTAATGGTTTACTTTTGATAATAATATATCATAATGTAATAATACAAATCATATCAAAAGCTGTCATAATAACTAAAACATACCAGTGTATTATAAAATTCACTGCATATACTAAGAGCGTAACAAACAACAACATTTTCTGACGAAATTACAGCTTGGTAATACCAAAAGGTAGACAGCTTAGAAGTCAGACCATGAAATGGAGGAGTTTATTATGAGTTCTAGAAACCGTGTAGAAGTTCCAGAAGCAAAGGAAGCGTTAAATCGTTTTAAGATGGAATGTGCATCTGAACTTGGTGTACCTTTAACTAATGGATATAACGGTAACTTAACATCTTACCAAAATGGTAGTGTAGGTGGACAGATGGTTCGTAAGATGATTAAAGCACAAGAAGAACAGATGGCAGGTAAATAACCTAAGAAGAATACAAAAGTAATCAATGGATAAATATTGAGTCATTCTGCTAATGGCAGTAATCTCATAATAAAACAGCAACCGGCCTTCGTCGGTTGCTGTTTCCATTGTAATCGTTCTAATTTTATGAAATAATGATGAAATACATGGTATGTTTGCACTAAACGTAGAAAAATTGATTGACATTTAGCAAGAATATACTACAATATGAATATATGCAATACAAAGTAAGTGAATTGATTTTATGTAAAAAAATGTAATTGTAAGAAAACGAAATTGGAGTAAAATATATGAGAGTTATCGCTGGAAAAGCTAGAAGAACATTGTTAAAAACCCCAGAGGGATTCGATACAAGACCGACTACAGATCGCATAAAAGAAACCTTATTTAATATTCTTCAAGGGGATTTAGCTGATTGTAATTTTTTGGATTTGTTTAGCGGCAGCGGAGCCATCGGAATAGAAGCTCTAAGTAGAGGTGCAAGTTTTGCAGTGTTTTCTGATACAAGTAAAACTGCTGTTGATTGCATTAAAGCAAATATTAAAGCAACCCATATGGAGGGACAGGCTAAAGTATTGCATAAGGATGCGATTGCAACAATAAAGGAAATGGAAACATCCGGTAAAGTATTTCAGATTATCTTTATGGATCCACCTTATGATAATGAACATGAAAAAATGATTTTACAAATGTTAGAGCATTCTAACATTATAGATGAGGATACGATAATTGTGGTAGAAGCCTCTTTGGCAACGAAATTTGATTACTTAAAGACAAGTAGGTTTCGCGTATACAGAGAAAAAGAATATAAAACAAATAAACATGTTTTTATAGAAGTCATAGGCTAAGGACCGTCGATCCCATAGTTTGGAGGAATTTGATGAAAATAGGGATATATCCGGGCAGCTTTGACCCAATTACATTAGGACATCTGGATGTAATTCAAAGGTCTGCGAAAATTATGGATGAATTAGTGATTGGAGTATTAGCAAATAGTTCCAAAACTCCGTTATTTACCGTTGAAGAAAGAGTAAAATTAATTGAATGTGTGGTTAAAGACATACCGAATGTAAAGGTAATGGCTTTTGGTGGTTTAACGGTAGATTTTGCGAAAAAGTTAGGTGCTAAATTTTTGATTCGTGGCTTGCGTGCTATTACTGATTTTGAATACGAATTACAAATTGCTCAAACAAATCACAAATTGGATGAGGAAATTGATACGGTATTCTTTACAACGAGCGTTGAATATTCTTATTTAAGCTCAAGCATTGTAAAGGAGATAGCTAGTTATGGCGGTGACATATCGAATTTTGTCCCAAAAAGTATTATTCAAGTGATTTATGACAAATATAATGGAAAGAGGAGTGAATAAGATGGGTGTCAGCAGAATCGAACAATTGATTGAGGATATATATGAGTTTGTGGAAAGTTGTAAGATGCAGCCACTTTCTCAATCGAAGGTAATCGTACCGAAAGATCAGTTATATGATTTGTTAGATGAGCTGAGACTTCGCACGCCGGATGAAATAAAGCGCTATCAAAAGATTATTGCAAATCGCGATGCAATTATTGCAGACGCAGAGCAAAAGGCACTATCAATTCAAGCAGAAGCGAAGGAAAAGGCAAAAAATCTAATTAATGAGAATGAGATTATGCAGCAGGCTTATTATCAAGCAAATGAGATGGTAAGTAATGCAAGTGCTCAAGCAGAAGCACTCTTAAAAAGCGCGAATGAAGATGCTGAGCAAATTCGTGAAGGAGCACTCGCATACACCAACGAGATTCTTTCTGATGTTGAGAAAATTTTATCCAATGCTTATGAAAGCACTCGTCAAAAATCAGAGACACTAGTAAGTTCATTAAAGACGAGCCTTGATATCGTTATTAACAACAAACGTGAAATCGTAGAATCACTTTCACCACAGCAAGATTATGTAGCTCAAACGCAAGAATATCTTAGAGAAGAGCAACAACAGCCACAAGAAGCTTATGATGATGGTGATTACGATTTTGATGAGAATACATTTTTAGAAGATATTGACTAAGAATATGGTACTATGATAGATGTTTTACTTAAAATAATAGTAATACATATAAGGTACTAAGTGCAAAGGCACAAATCATACTTAATGTTTTAGTAATAAAATATTGGAATAAGGATAATCCTGATGTATGAATGACACTTTTTGTTTGGGCGAACCCAGAGAGCCCACCAAAAGCTGTGATTGTAGTAATCAGGATTATTTTTATTGGTTCTGATATTGAGATACGTGTTAATTGATCAATCCCTGTTGTAATTTCTAACACAGCTGAGATAAAAGCTGCTGCAAAGGTTGGTAGTAAATTAAGATGAAGTAATAAGCTTGCTAATACGGAAAATAAGATGATATAGCCGCCAACTTTTGTTACAACTTCAAACCCACTTAAAATTGCATCATCAAGCATTTGAAATTCAAAGATATGTCTTTCTTTCTTAGTTTCATAGCAATCTGGTTGGGAAATCTTTTTATTAGCTTCGGTATCTCCGGTTTGTGATGATAACTGAAAGGCATGTAGGAGTGAGTTGTTTTGATAGCTCTTTTCTATCCTCTTTTTATGAAAAAGCTTTTCTTTTATGTAGTAAATAACAAGGGAACTTATCGCAGAAGAAGTAAGGAGTACAATTAATAACATAATGCCAAGATCAGGGCGTTTTAACTTCGATGTTGCGATATAACTTATAATAAACATAGGACTTGCATTGTTGCATAGAGCGCATAAGAACTGAGCTTCTTTTTTGGAGATTAGTTGTTGTTCTAGCATATCTGCAGTAGTCTTAGCACCAACCGGTATTCCAGAAAGAAATCCAATGAAAATCGGATAACACCCTTCTTTGCTTATAGGAAATAGATGCTTTAATACTGGAAATAAAAATACCGAAACTGCTCTTGTAACACGAAGGCGTATTAATAGTCCAGATAATATCATAAATGGAAGAAGGGCAGGTAATACAGTATCAAACCAAAGCATTAAGCCAGATTTTGCTCCCTCAAGTGAAGCCATTGGAAAGGTAAGCATCAACACTAATAAAAGTAATAGGCCGCCTTTTAGTAGCCGGCCTTTTCTAAGAGAAAAAGAATGGTTGTTTATCTTGCTATATTTGTCATGTTTTCGTTTCATACAACACCAGGTCACATACTATTAATAATATCTATGTGAAAACTGACAAACTATTCCTTTAGAATGATAGGTCCATGGGTATATTCATCCGATAAAATCGTAGAGAACTTTTGGAATATCATTTGATGGTACAAATGGGTTGCTTTCATATCTTGTTCGAATAATTCGTATTCCTCTTGATTTAGGATTTGTTTTGCATTCGCAGTTTTCACAATAAGAGGTAATTTATTTTCCTTAGTAGCAATACGTAGTAAGGAAGTAGCACCAGTTCGAAAGCCAAGAATACGACCATAGCAAGCTTCCATATTTTGTATCTTTGGTATGGAAAGAAGAATATGAAGTAGACCCCGATTGATTCTTGTTAAAGTTAATTCTTTTGTCTTTAGTGACATACAAAAATCATCATATGACATAGTATAGGTTAGCTTTTTTATAATCCTATTCGCTAGCTCTGGTGTTACATCAGCATAGCCATTGAGAGAATCTTCCCTTGCCATGCTTAATTTATAGTATAAAAGAGAAGTGAAATCATTACGAAAGATTGGATAGGTTTTTTGGTACTCGTGGATTAACAAATTCTTCGTTTCAAGTGGTAGATCTTCTGGCAAAGAATATAAGTCTTCTTTTAATAATACTCCGCGGATTGCTGTTGCAGATGCATTAGGGAGTGATATATCTTTATCATGATATCCAGCACCATGTCTTTTGATAGTGACCGCGCTAATTTTGCTATTTCTTTTTCGAATTGCTTTCATATACTCTATACCCAAAATATTATTAGGAGAATTCAAAAGCTGTTCGAAAGAGGTTAAGTCATACCCCGTGATATGATTTGATTTCAAATAGTTTATGAGGGCTTTTGTTCTTGCTTTTGGAAAGGATAGACCCGATTTTAGTTCTTCTTTTAATTCTTGTTGGTAGGAGATAGGCTCTTCTATTAAAATATCTGCAAGATGCTCCAGGATCTTGATATCACCGCATTCGCTACCAAAGCAGACATAGTCAACAAACCCCAAACGATCCAGTATGGAAATTCCAGCATAAGCAAAGGCCTCAGCACTGGAGGTGGCATAAGAAACTGGGAGTTCAATAACAAGATCTGCACCATGAGACAGAGCCATCTTAGTTCTCGCGTATTTATCTATAATTGCAGGAATACCACGTTGTACAAAATTGCCACTCATAACAACAACCACTTTTGTTGCTCCTGTTAGTAGTTTGGCTTGTTCCAATTGATATAGATGTCCTTGGTGAAATGGATTGTATTCTGCTATGATTCCAACCGTCTTCATAATATCTCCAATCTGAACGCTTTCGATTTTTGCTGCTCGTCTTCATGAAATGTGAAATTTAACTATAACCCTACTATTTGAGATTAATCCTAGTTTTTAACACTTCTATATGCTTTATTCTACAGAATTTGCAAGGTTTTTAACACTTTCTTTTAAAAAGTAGACAAAATGTAAGCGTTTACATAATTTACTCTTGTATCTCTTGATAGATAGTATTATAATAAAAAATGGTTGTTTTGTGAAGAATAGTTCTTATAGAAAATAATAAAGGTCTTTCACAGTAATTACAGAGACAGATTATAAGATTCTAATCGCAAAACGAAGGATAAAATATTAGGTTTATACATATAGACTGAAAGGAGTTTATTATGGGATTTATTGATGACATCAAGGCAAGAGCAAAACAAAGTATTAAGACTATTGTTTTACCTGAAAGTATGGACAGAAGAACAATTGAGGCAGCTGCTAAGACTTTAGAAGAGGGCAATGCTAACGTTATTATTATAGGTAGTGAGGAAGAAGTGAAGAAGAATTCAGAAGGTCTTGACATTTCCAAAGCTACAATAGTAGACCCTAAGACATCAGACAAGCTTCCTGCTTACATTGATAAGCTTGTAGAGCTTAGACAGGCAAAAGGTATGACCCCTGAAAAAGCAAAAGAGCTTTTAACAACTGACTACATTACTTATGGTGTAATGATGGTTAAAATGGGTGATGCAGATGGTTTAGTTTCTGGTGCATGTCATTCTACAGCAGATACTTTAAGACCATGTCTTCAGATTTTAAAAACTGCACCAAATACAAAGTTAGTTTCTGCTTTCTTTGTTATGGTAGTTCCTGATTGTGATATGGGTGCAAATGGAACTTTCCTTTTCTCCGATGCTGGTTTAAATCAGAATCCAAACGCAGAAGAGTTAGCAGCAATCGCAGGTTCTACAGCAAAGAGTTTCGAACAATTAGTTGGTTCCGAACCAATCGTAGCTATGCTTTCTCATTCAACAAAAGGCAGTGCAAAGCATGCAGATGTTGATAAGGTAGTAGAAGCAACTAAAATTGCTAAGGAATTATATCCAGAATATAAGATCGATGGCGAGTTCCAGTTAGATGCAGCAATCGTTCCAAGTGTAGGTGCTTCTAAGGCTCCTAACAGTGATATTGCTGGTAAAGCTAACGTATTAATCTTCCCTGATCTTGATGCTGGTAACATCGGTTATAAATTAACACAGCGTCTTGCTAAGGCTGAAGCTTACGGACCATTAACTCAGGGTATTGCAGCACCTGTTAATGATTTATCTAGAGGTTGTTCCTCTGAAGATATCGTTGGTGTTATTGCAATTACTGCAGTTCAAGCTCAGAGTAAATAAGTAGTTAGGAATAGTTAATTTATTATTTCTTAGCTGGTTACTCATATATTAAGTTGATAGAATAGATAGTATAAGAATCATTATACTGGGGGAACGATATAGAAGAAACATTTTTTTGTAATTTACGTTGCCCCGTGATAAATGAATTAACAACATAATAAGGAGAAATACAATGAAAGTTTTAGTTATTAATTGCGGAAGTTCTTCCCTTAAATATCAGTTAATCGATTCCGAAACAGAAGAAGCACTTGCAGTAGGTCTTTGCGAAAGAATCGGTATTGATGGTCGTCTTACTCATAAATCAGCTACTGGTGAAAAGGTTGTTCTTGAGGATGCACTACCAAACCATGAGGTTGCTATTAAAAATGTAATCGCTGCTCTTACCAATGAAACTTATGGTGTAATTAAGTCCTTAGACGAAATTAATGCTGTAGGACATAGAGTAGTACATGGTGGTGAGAAATTTGCTCATTCCGTAGTAATCAATGATGAGGTATTAAAGGCAATTGAAGAATGTAATGATCTTGCACCATTACACAACCCAGCAAATCTTATTGGTATCAATGCATGCAAATCAATTATGCCAAACGTACCTATGGTAGCTGTTTTTGATACTGCATTCCATCAGACAATGCCAAAAGAAGCATACCTATATGGTATTCCATTTGAGTACTATGATAAATATAAGGTAAGAAGATATGGTTTCCACGGAACAAGTCACAGCTATGTTTCCAAACGTGCGATTGAGCTTGCTGGATTAGATCCAAAGAACTCTAAAGTTATCGTATGCCACCTTGGAAATGGAGCATCTATTTCCGCAGTTAAAAATGGTGAATCCGTAGATACAAGTATGGGTCTTACACCATTAGAAGGTTTAATCATGGGAACAAGAAGTGGTGACCTTGATCCAGCTATTATTGATTTCATTGCAAAGAAAGAAAACTTATCCTTAGATGAAGTTATGAATATCTTAAACAAGAAATCTGGTGTATTAGGTATGTCCGGTGTTTCTTCTGACTTTAGAGATATTGAAGCAGCTGCAAATGAAGGAAATGAGCATGCAAAAGAAGCTTTAGCAGTTTATGCATACCGTGTTGCTAAGTATGTTGGTTCTTATATCGTAGCTATGAATGGTGTAGATGCTATTGTATTTACAGCAGGTCTTGGTGAAAATGATAAGGGCATCAGAGCAGCAGTAAGCTCACACCTTGAATTCCTTGGTGTATCTTTAGATCCAGAAAAGAATAGCCAGAGAGGCAAGGAGTTAATCGTATCTAATCCAGATTCTAAGATTAAGATTATGGTTATTCCAACGAATGAAGAGCTTGCAATTTGTAGAGAAGTTGTTGAATTAGTGTAATATAGTGTAAATCCCGATAGCCCTTGTCTGTATATTTTAGAATAATACTATCAAATAAATAGATAGTAAAAAAGCAATCATTATATGATTGATATAGACAATATTTTCATAATGTTAAAAGATTATGAGACAAGGGTCACCGGGATTGTCTATTATATAAAAGAATGATAATGAAGAAAAAATGTGGTTACACAAGTCTGATATTTTATGCAGTTAGGAGTTGACAAACCTTTTTCAAGCGTTTATAATACTAACAGTGTGAATTTTTGGGCACTTACATTATGCGTTTTTTTAGACAGGAGTTACTTATGTTGATACAAATGTCTGAAGTCATGAATGTTCCTAATGGTGTTAAAGCATACACTGCACCGATTGAATTTGATATTTTCGAATTGCATGGTGTTGGATATTCTATTACCCATAAAGAACCGGTCGAGATTAAACTAACCAATCTAGGTGACCGCAAGATTCTGGTGGAAGCAAAAACGAAATTAGTGTTAGCCGTTCCTTGTGATCGTTGTTTAAAGGATGTATCAATCCATCAGGACATCGATGTATCTACAGAGATAGATTTCTCGAAAACAGAGGAGCAGCGTACCGAGGATTTAGATGAAACAAATTTTGTTACCGGATATGATTTAGACGTAGATAAACTTATCTATGAAGAAGTCTTGATTGGTTTCCCAATGAAGGTTCTGTGCAAAGAAGACTGTGAAGGAATCTGCAAGGTCTGCGGTGCTAACCTTAATGAAGGGGAGTGCGGATGTGACCGTACAGAACTAGACCCAAGAATGTCTGCTATCCGAGATATTTTTAACAAGTTTAAGGAGGTGTAATCAGTGGGAGCTATTTGTCCAAAGAATAAACATTCCAAAGCTAGAAGAGATAGTCGTCGTGCAAACTGGAAGATGACTGCTCCAAACTTAGTGAAATGCAGTAAGTGCGGTGAACTTATGATGCCTCATAGAGTTTGTAAAGCTTGCGGATCTTATAATAAGAAAGAGATCATTGCTACAGCTGAGTAATGACTTATTACTAGTAAAATCAAGAGTTTGATGTATCAGACTCTTGATTTTTTTGTGTATTTGTCCCAAATTTAACCCATTTGACTTTTCGGCTCTGTACGAAGTTTTGGGGTATGATTATTCTTCAAAGTGTAAAAAAATATCTCCAACAACTATAATACGGTTGGAGATACAATATTTTTTCTTATCTACCTACTTGGAGGAACGGAAAAATCACGTTAAAAGCATGACCGAAGAATTTCTCCAGCTATCTTATTACCCTCTTGTTCTAACAATTGTTCTGTAACTTCAAAAAACTGTAGTTTTGATTTCCTTTCCACTCGAAAGCTAGGCGTAAACATTGCATAGGACTGCGGTAAGAAACACGCTGTTTTTTTGATATAGCAGGTATCAGGCTTTGCATTTTGTCGATATTCTTTCTCTACATACTCCCCAACACTTTTATGGACAGCGGTATCTTCTAGAGGAAGATAATAGTAGTCTTTGTAGTTATCAAAAAAGAATTTTAAAGTACCATGATAAAGAGGAGTGGAGATGCACCCCTTATTTTCACTTGCAGTTAAAGTAATTGGATATAGAGAATCCATTACTTCGTAGTTTGCTTCTAACGTAAGTGGCATAGGCAGCTGGTCATTTAGTGTAAAATAAAAGTTTACTACCTGATTCGTAACTTCCCATTTATTAAGGTATATATTTCCTTCCAATAGTTTTACGTAGGATAATATCGGTAAGATTTGTGGGAGATTTGCTATATCCTCTGCATTATGAAGAAGTAGCAATTGTCTTAAAGCATTGGAATCACTTTTTTCTATACTAGGTAATCCAGAAACAGGAGATACTTGATAATGAGAAGCACCAGAAGTGTGCTTTTTTTCATAGGTATAAAGTGCAAGGAATTTCGTATATACGGATATTAATTCACCACCAGAATATTGGTCCTTACGCTCCACTTTTAAAAAGTCTTCTACTGTTTTTAGTTTTAAATTTGTAATCGGTATTCTTTTTTTGTAAGGAATTAATTGTTTATAGATGTCAAAACTAATGATATGTTCAAAATTATATGTTAACTGATAGGTAGAGCATTTCTGTAGTAGATATGGGATATCAAACCCTGAGCCGTTATAGTGAACTAACAACCGATAGGATTTTAAAAATTCAAAAAAATTGGTCAAAAGTTCTTTCTCTTCTCTTATATCCTCCATAAACCATTGACGAAGCATTAATGTAGATTGGTCAAAATAGGCACATCCGATGAGATAAACATAAGACATCGCTGCAGAAAAGCCTGTAGTTTCAATATCAAAAAATAAAATTTCCTGTTTGGTAACAGTTTTAGAAGATATTAAATCAATACTTAAGTCGAATGATGTTTTAATTGGGGTTTCAATGATTTGCATAATACGGCTCCTTTCACATAGAGTATTGTAGCAAATTCAAAGAATAGATTCAATAGAAGGTGGAATACCAAGGTGTTTTTAATTTACTTATAATGTAATAAGTATTGTTTTGTGGTATAATAAGGTACGAGTGAGGGTATGCGTTGCGTATTTTTACTTGTTATAAATAATATACTCGTTTGGTTTTGTTATCCAAATGTGATTTTAAAATACATAGTAAGTTTGGATAGGGGATTATCCACTTACTACAAAGAAATGGAGTGTAGGGATGGGGAACGATTTTAAAGACAAAAAGGGGATTGTAAAAAGTTATCTTAGCGGCTTTCTTCGTGCAGCTGTTGTTGCATCATTAGTCATGATACAATTCGCTGGAATTGTTCTATTATCCATATGGCTAAGAGGATATTCTTTTTATATTTATACCGTAATTGAAGTATTAAGTATTGTTATTATCTTAAGTTTAATAAATGACAATAGGAGTCCTTCCTATAAGATTGCCTGGATTTGTATTATTTTGGTACTACCTCTAACTGGGCACATTATGTATGCCTTATGGGGGAAGTCTGGCTCTAAGAAGAAAATTGAGAAAAAGGTGCTAGGTAAATTACGTCATGGAGCCACGTTTTATGAGTACAGTGAAGATACCATGAGGGAGTTTCAGAGTAGATATCCAACGAAAACCCGAATGGTTAAGTACCTAGAAGCACATTCTTTTCCGCTGTTTCAAAATAATCAAGTGGAATATTTTCCGATGGGTGAAGATACTTTTAAGGCAATCATTAAAGATATTGATGAAGCAAAGAAATTTATAATGGTTAACTTCTTTATCATTGGAGAAGGAATTCTTTGGAATCAGATTCACGATCTTTTAGTCAGAAAGATTTCAGAGGGTGTTGAAGTAATGTTTATGTATGATGATTTTGGAGCAATGCTTCGAACACCAAAGAATTTTCGTCGTATCCTTGAGGCAGAAGGGTTTAAAGTTCAGGTGTTTAATCCAATACACCAATATACAGAAAAATTATATATGAATTATAGAAGTCACCAAAAAATCATTGTGGTTGATGGAAATATAGGCTATACTGGAGGTATGAATCTTGCTGACGAATATGTGAATCTAGTGGATCGCTTTGGGACATGGAAGGACAATGCAGTTCGTATTGAAGGAGATGCAGTATGGGGGCTAACCGTAACCTTTTTACAGATGTGGGAAGTGTGTGCTGATAGTACCCTTATGGATTATAATCCATATCGTCCTACGAAAAATTTCCCAAAGAATCAGGTGTTTTGTCAGGTAATGTCCGACGGTCCTGCAAATAATCCACAGAATCCAATCGAGTCATTTTATAAACAGATGATTCATTATTCAAAAAAGTATCTGTATGTAACAACTCCTTATTTGGTATTAGAGCCTGATATGCAGGAGTCTTTAGTGGCAGCAGCAAAAAGTGGAATAGATGTTCGTATTATTACTCCACACATTCCAGATAAAAAGAGTGTTAAGATCGTTACTAATTATAATTATGGGAAACTATTAGAGGCCGGAATAAGGATTTATGAGTATCTTCCTGGATTTATCCATGCGAAGACTATTATTAATGAAGATTGTGGTATTGTTGGAACCATAAATATGGATTATCGCAGTTTTTATTTACATTACGAATGTGGTGTTTTTATGTGTAACAGCGATGTCATTGCTACTATCAAAGAGGACTTGCTTAAGACCATGGAAGAATGCCATGAAGTAACTTATGAGGAATGGAAAAATCGTCCTTGGCATACAAAATTAGTGCAGCAGATACTTAATTTATTCGCTACAATAATGTAGAAGGAGATAAGAACTATCATGCATTTATGTATGTGCCGATACTGCCACCAGGTTTTTTGGCATCGAATGAAAAAAAGTGTTTGCGAGAACTGCAAAGCAAAAGATAGCGAGTTGTTCGAACGAATCGAGCAATATTTATTGAAATATCCAAATAGTAATGCAATTCAAATAGCAGACGCACTTAAAATACAACCGTTTGAGGTAATTTCCTTTATTGATGAAGGTCGGTTAACCATGGTAAAAGGAACGTTTGAACGGCTCGAGGATTAAGTTAGAATGAGAGGAATATAATGTTAGCATTTATACAAGGCGAATTAGCTGAGGTAAAAGAAAACTATGTTGTCGTAGACAATCATGGAATGGGGTATGAGATTTTTATTCCAAATACCGTTCATTCTTTTTTGCCTGCGATTGGAGATAAAGTGAAATTTCATACGTATCTTCAGGTAAAGGAAGATGGTATGGCGTTATTTGGTTTCTTAAATCGTGAAGATTTGGCAATGTTTAAATTACTGATCACAGTAAATGGTATTGGACCAAAAGGTGCAATCGGAATCTTATCAGCGATATCAACGGATGACTTGCGCTTTGCTGTGTTGGCAGAAGATGTAAAAGCTATTACAAAAGCACCGGGGATTGGTACTAAGACAGCAAGCAAGTTGATTTTAGAACTAAAGGATAAGTTTAAGTTAGAAGATGCCTTTGAGGCTAGTTTCCAGTCAAAACAGATGGTATCAGCCGGTGGACAGGGAAATCAAGAAGGAATTAGAGAAGAAGCTGTCCAAGCATTGGTAGCCCTTGGATACTCTGCAACCGACGCTCTTAAGGCGGTTAAGGCAGTAGAAATCACATCAAATATGACGTCAGAGGATGTGCTTAAGTTAAGTTTGCGTAATTTTTAATAGACGGATAGAGGTACACTATGGCAAAGAGAATGATAACAACTGAGCTAATGGAGGAGGACGTTAAGTTAGAGAGTAGCCTTCGCCCCCAGATGCTTGAGGATTATATTGGGCAAAAAAAGGCAAAGGAAAATCTAAAGGTCTACATTGAGGCTGCAAAGCAAAGAGGGGAGTCTTTAGATCATGTGTTATTCTTTGGACCTCCTGGTCTTGGTAAAACCACTTTAGCTGGTATTATAGCGAATGAGATGGGAGTTAATTTAAAAACCACAGCTGGACCAGCAATTGAGAAACCAGGAGATATGGCAGCAATTTTAAACAATCTTCAAGAAGGAGATGTGTTATTTATAGATGAAATTCACCGCTTGAATCGTCAGGTGGAGGAATTGTTATATCCTGCGATGGAGGACTATGTAATTGATATTGTCATTGGGAAAGGTGCCACAGCAAAATCAATTCGATTGGATTTACCAAGGTTTACGTTAGTCGGTGCAACCACAAGAGCAGGTATGTTAACAGCACCTCTTCGTGATCGATTTGGAGTAGTGAACCGTTTAGAGTTTTATACGACGGAGGAATTAAAACAGATTATCACACGTTCTGCAAAGGTGCTACAGGTTGAAATCGATGACCGTGGTGCTACGGAACTTGCAAGGCGTTCTAGGGGAACTCCAAGATTAGCGAATCGATTGTTAAAGAGAGTAAGAGATTTTGCTCAGGTAAAATATGATGGACGGATTACGGAAGAAGTGGCTCGTTTTGCACTGGATATTTTAGAAGTAGACAAGCTAGGGTTGGATCATATTGATCGCCAGATTTTAGTTACGATGATTGAAAAGTTCTCTGGTGGCCCGGTTGGAATTGATGCGATTGCTACGACGATAGGAGAAGATTCTGGAACTGTTGAAGAGGTATACGAACCATACTTGGTGCAGAATGGATTAATCCTTCGGACACCTCGAGGGAGAGTTGTCACTGAGGCAGCTTATTTGCATTGTGGTCTACCATTTGAAAATAAGGACTTAAGTTAATAGGAATGAAAGGTTTACAATAAGTAGATAAAACAAAAAGAAAGCTATTGTCAAGCAATAGACTTATGCGTATAATTAGTGTATTGGATTTGGTCCAATGCTATACATTTGTTTATGACATCAGCTACCAAAGATAATTATTCTGAGTTTGCCAGACGAATATGAATTATTTATGATTCTAGAAAAGAGGACGGTATGAACAAGAGAACGGATATTGAGGTAATTATTAATAACAAACGATACACTCTCGGGGGATATGAGAGTGAAGAATATTTACAAAAAGTAGCCACTTATATTAATAATAAATATGCGGAACTAAAGAAGCAGGATTTTTACCGTTCGCTGGATACTGAGATGAGAAATGTGCTGATGAATATAAATATTGCTGACGATTATTTTAAGCTGAAAAAGCAATTGCAGCAAGTAGATACAGAATCGGATAAAAAAAGCGAAGAAATCTTTGACTTAAAGCATGAAATCATTTTGTTACAGACGAAACTAGAGAGTGCGCAGAATGAATTGGCAGCAACAAAATCAGAGCACCTGGAAGAACAAAAGAAAGTTATTCGTCTAGAAACAGAATTAAGTGAGAGCAGAAAAAATAGATAACATAATAAATCAAATTATCAAAGCTTGAGTTTTGTTTTGATAATGAATGGTTACTTAGGCTGTCATATCATTTGACGGCCTTTTCTTTCTTATTGGAGGTATCAATGAAAAAAATAGAATTATTGGCGCCTGCGGGTTCCATAGAAAGCATGAAAGCAGCGATAAATGCTGGCTGTGATGCTGTATATATCGGTGGATTGAAATTTGGCGCAAGAGCTTATGCAAACAACCTAACAGAAGATATGCTACTTGATGCTATTGATTATGCGCATGTTAGGGGGAAGCAACTTTATCTAACGGTTAATACATTGTTAAAACAGGAGGAATTAGAAGACTCCTTATATGAATATATACGAAAGTATTATGAGCATGGGCTAGATGCAGTAATCGTACAGGATGTTGGGGTTATGAGATTTATTCATCAACACTTTCCAGATCTTCCAATTCATGCGAGTACCCAAATGACTCTAACGATGGCACAAGGGGCGGAAACTCTAAAGGAATTTGGCGTAACCCGTATGGTGACTTCAAGAGAGCTTGATTTAAAAGAAATAAAACGGATTAGGGAGTCAACTTCACTAGAAATTGAATCCTTTGTTCATGGAGCACTCTGTTATTGCTATTCAGGACAATGTTTTATGAGTAGTATGATAGGTGGTCGTAGTGGTAATAGAGGGCGTTGTGCACAACCATGTCGAATGGAATATCGTGTCTTTGAGCAAGGAAAGCGTGTATCTAGTTCTGAGGAAGGCTATGTGTTAAGTCCAAAGGATATGTGTACTCTTGCAAATGTAGCTGATTTAATAGAATCAGGTATAGATTCTTTTAAAATAGAAGGGCGTATGAAGCGATATGAGTATAGTGCAGGCGTGGTGGAAGCATATCGTAGAGAAATTGATCGATATTTTGAGCTTGGCTCTACCCAGTATAGAGAATATCATAAAAACAATCCAAAAGTATTGAAAGAAGAAATGCTTCGATTACAGGATTTATATAACCGAGGTGGATTCAGTCAAGGATACTATAAATCTCATAACGGAAAAGATATGATGTCTATGCATCGCCCTAATCACAGCGGTGTTTTAGTAGGTACTGTAAAATCGTTGAGAGGAATTAAAGCGGAAGTTTTACTATCTGAAGATGTAAATCCACAGGATATTTTAGAGTTTCGTAATTTAGGTGAAAAAACATATGATTTTACAGTGAAGGATGGTATTCAAAAGGGCAATATCCTTACGACGAATGTGAAACCTGGAAGTAAAATTGAGATTGGCGATGAAGTATATCGTACCAAGAATGAGGCTTTGTTAACCGAGCTATCAGGGAAATATTATGACACAGATAAGAAAGTGAAAGCCTATGGTAGTTTCTATGCTAAGGTAGGAGAACCTATGAGTCTTACTATTTGGGCGGATATTTCTAGAGATACTATAGCTAATAAAATTGAGACGATTACCATTACCGAAGATGGTGATATTGTTATGGAAGCAAAGAACCAACCGATGTCCGAGGAAAATATTCGAGAAAAATTAATGAAGACTAAAGATACACCGTTTGAGTTTGACCATCTATCTATTTCATTGGAAGGTAATGTCTTTTTACCTGTTAGTAAGTTGAATGAACTTCGAAGAACTGCATTTCTTCAGTTAGAAGAAACTATGGCAGTTGCTTTTCGACGTGAAGTGAAGAATCTTCCAAACAAGAGTAAAGATAGTGGAAATAATAAGAATGTAATGGAATCTAAAAATACGTTTGGTATGATTGTGACCATTCGAAATGAAAAGCAATTATCTCCAGTATTAGATTGCCCAGAAGTTCAAATTGTTTATCTTGATTTGGCGGAACTTTCAAGAGAAGAATTGCCTAAGTATGTTGCTAGATGCAAAGAGAAAGGGAAGAGAGTTTATCTTTTGCTACCACATATTATGAGAACTGCCACATATGACGAATATTTAAAGAATAAAGCGTTATGGATGGTCGATACTATAGATGGGTATGTGATTAAAAACTTTGAGGAACTCTATTTACTTCGAAATGAATTAAAAACGACGAAAGAAATTCGTCTGGATTATAACATGTATGTTTTGAATCATGAAGCGGAACAGTTTTATAAAGATCTTGGAATATTTGATTTTACAGCATCAATTGAGCTAAATCAGACTGAGTTGAGGAAATTAGGTTGTAAGAATTATGATCTTTTGGTGTATGGATATTTACCACTTATGGTTTCTGCTCAATGTGTTAGAAAAAACACAACAGAGTGTAAACCAGGTAATATCAATCAACCTGCCATTTTGGAAGATCGGTTGAATATGAAGTTTCGTGTTAAGACTAATTGTAATTATTGCTTTAATACCATATATAATTCGAAGTGCTTATCTCTACTTTCGAATTACTCTGAAGTGTTAGCCCTTGAACCAAAGAATATTAGACTTGATTTTACGTTTGAGGATGAGAAAGAAGTTGGGGAAGTATTAAAGCAATTCGTACAAGTTTATTGTTATGGTGAAGCAGGAAGTTTACCAGGTGAGGAGTATTCGAAAGGGCATTTTAAACGAGGTATCCTATAAGAAACAAAAGGACGAGGTAAGAGTGAAAGATTTTAATCTTTCACTCACCAAGTTTGTGCTGCGACAAACTTGAGCCATTAGCGGTCCCTAAAAACAGTCGCAGCATGGAGGCTAGCTATGACCAATATAATAGTTGAGACAACAAAATATTTGCTTATTCTTTTTATGACGTTCTACACATTTCTGAGTTTTCGTGTATTAGTCATGAAGAATACGAAGGCAAGAGAAAATCGCTATGTAATGATGAGTCTGTTAATGTATCTGATGCATGGAGTTAGTTTTGTTTCGCTTTACATTACCAGTAACAATATCGAAGTTATATTTCTCTATTTGGCACAATTAATTGTTTTTATTATAACAGGTATATTATATAAGGTGAGCTATAAACGAATGTCTCAGCTGGTTTACCGGAATATGATGACATTATTAATGTTTGGTTTTGTGATGATTACCAGATTATCTTTTCAAAAAGGTGTAAGGCAATTTTTTATCGCAAGCATTGCATTAGCAGTATGTTTGATTGTTCCGATGTTAATCGACCGTGTACAACTATGGGGTAAGTTATCGTTTCTCTATGGCTTTGTTGGCCTAGGGATATTATTATTTGTTTTCTTCTTTGGTGAGGTTGTTAATGGTGCAAAAAACTGGATTGTTATTGGTAATTTTCGTCTTCAACCCTCGGAGTTTGTAAAAATATTATTTATTTTCTTTGTTGCTTCTGTATTAAGTAAGAAATATGATTTTAAACGAGTAGTTTTTGTTACTATTCTAGCTGCGGCTCATGTTCTAGTATTAGTTATGGAAAAGGATTTGGGTGGTGCACTGTTATTTTTCTTTACTTATGTTATTATGCTTTATTGTGCAACCGGACAGTTGCTTTATTTGATCTCTGGAGTATCCTTTGGAGCCTTAGCATCTGTTGTTGCCTTTCAGCTCTTTAGTCATGTTAGGGTTCGTGTTACTGCCTTTTTAGATCCATTTGCAGTGATAGAAAAAGAAGGGTATCAGGTAGCCCAATCTTTATTTGCTATTGGAACTGGCGGGTTTACCGGAATGGGACTGAATCAAGGGTTACCTACCAGTATCCCGGTAGCAGAAAGTGATTTTATTTTCTCTGCATTATCAGAGGAATTCGGAGCTATCATAGGTATTTGTTTGATTTTAATATGCCTAAGTTGCTTTATTATGTTTGTTAATATTAGTGTAAAATTTGAAAATCCATTTTATAAGTTAACTGCGCTTGGTTTAAGTACAATGTATATCTCTCAAGTATTTTTAAACATCGGTGGTGCAATTAAATGTATTCCATCCACTGGTGTGACGTTACCATTACTTAGTTATGGTGGTTCTTCCGTCATCAGTAGTATCATTGTTTTTAGTATTATTCAAGGTATGTATGTACTACACATGAGGAGCGAAGAAGAGCTAAGTAGGGCGCGTTTGATAATGGCGGAACGACTAGCTAAGCGAAAGCTTGCAGCTGAGAGAAAGAGAGAACAGTTAAAGAGGGATGGTAAGAGTAGGAAAAAAGGTTCCTCGGTTGAAAACTCTGTAAAGACTGCATCGAAGACAACGAAAAGTTCTGGTACGAGCGAAGATAGGCAGGGGGCTAAAACTGATAAAGGAGTGGCTTACCGAGATAAAAAAGCTTATAACCGTTCTATATATAGTCTAACTTATATCTTTTCTTTTCTTTTATTTTTGGTAATTGGGTATTATAGTTACTTCTTAGTAGCACAAGGAAAAACATTTGTTAATAATACTTATAATAAACGGCAGGATTTATTAGCGCAGTATATAGAGCGAGGAAAAATATTATCTTCCGATGGTGCAGTACTCGCCCAGACAATAACAAATGAAAAGGGAGAAGAAGTTCGTGTTTATCCATATGGCAGTGTATTTTCACATGCTGTCGGCCGTGTGTTACATGGAAGAACAGGAATTGAGCAATCAGAGAGCTTTACGATGCTAACCTCTAGTGTCAGTGGGTTTGGTAAATTAACGAATACACTAAATGGTGTAAAAACAGCTGGAGATAATGTTGTATCTACATTAAATGCTAAGTTACAGCAAGTAGCATATGAGGCACTTGGAGACTACCGTGGAGCAGTGGTAGTATTAGAGCCTTCTACAGGTAAAATTTTAGCAATGGTATCAAAGCCAGATTATAATCCTAACACCATTACAGAGAAGTGGGAGAGTTTAAATGAAGATAAAGCTTCCCCATTATTAAATCGAGCTACTCAAGGGTTATATCCTCCAGGATCTACTTTTAAGATATTAACAACGCTTGAATATATTAGAGAGAATCCAAACTATGAAGATTATGAATATCAATGCAAGAGTGAGGATCGAATAAATCATGTTACCATTCATTGTGCGAATGGAACTAGACATGGGAAGGAAGATTTAAAAGAATCATTTGCAAACTCATGCAACACTTCCTTTGCAACCCTTGGTAGTAGTTTGAATATGGATTCCTTCCGTAATTTGTGTGAGTCTTTCTTATTTAATAAGACACTTCCGACCTCTTTTAAAACTGCTCAGAGTAGCTTTGTTTTAAATAGTCAAAGTGATCCAAATGATTTTCCTCAGACTGTGATAGGCCTTGGAAAAACTCAGATTTCACCTCTTCATAATGCAATGATAGCTGCGACAGTTGCAAACGGTGGATTAATGATGAAACCGTATTTGGTCGATCGAATCGAAACCTTTGATGGTGATTTAGTAAAGAGATATTATCCAGATAGCTATGGTCAGGTGATTTCAAAAAAAGAGGCTGCAATATTATCAGATTATATGAAAGAGGTTGTTGAGGATGGTACCGGTACAAAATTATCTGGTATGAAAGTTAGTGTTGCTGGTAAAACTGGTACTGCAGAATATGAGACGGGAAAAGCTTCTCATGCTTGGTTTGTTGGATTTGCTCCAGTTGAGAATCCACAGATTGCAATCAGTGTTATAGTAGAAAGCTCCGGAACAGGTAGTAGGTATGCTGTGCCGATTGCGAAAAAGATAATTGATGCTTATTTTAAATAAGAGTATTCATAACATTCCTTGGAACTTATTTCTAGGTATTCGTAATAAGACGGTTATTTACTGAGATTGTTACAAAGGGTTTCACTGAATGATAGTTCAAGAAATGGCGCCTTGCGTTGACTTTAAAAGTTAATTCAAGGCGCTATTTATGTTAGATATATTCTGAATATTTTAAATATTTCATATGATTACACTAAGTTTTTCATGTACTAATCGGTATAAAATGATAACAAAATAATCAAGTTCAGTTATTTCAAGATGAGAATTAGTATTGAAATCATTGCATAAATGTTGTATACTATGAATAAATCGTCCATGTTAAATTCATGCTATTTTGGCATTCTAATAATGTGGACAACAGTATTAGGTAGAGTTACACCAGAAAACAGGAGGCATTGCGATGATTGAAGCAACTAGCTGTGGTGGTGTAGTTATTTTCAGAGGAAAAATCTTATTATTGTATAAGAATTATAAGAACAAGTATGAAGGCTGGGTATTACCAAAGGGAACCGTAGAAGAAGGCGAGGAGTACAAAGAGACTGCGATTCGCGAGGTGAAGGAAGAGACGGGTGCAGTGGCATCTATTATTAAGTATGTTGGTAAGAGCCAATACACCTTTAATACTCCGCAGAATACTGTACTAAAGGATGTTCATTGGTACCTTATGATGTCTGACAGTTATTACAGCAAACCACAAAGGGAAGAGTATTTTATGGACTCAGGGTATTATAAATTTCACGAAGCATATCATATGTTGAAATTCTCAAATGAAAAACAAATTTTAGAGCGGGCATATAACGAATATGTGGACTTAAAGAAAAGTAATCTTTGGGGTAGCAAAAAGTACTTTTAAACAGAAAGTCCATTAAAATTGATGATTACAGCGTTTTAAATTACACCAAATGTACACCCGTAAAGATTTACTTTGATGTATAATATACAGTTGTACGTGAGAGAAATATTTACATTATGGATGTAAGAAAATAATTTGGATTTTAGATGTAAGAGAAGATTTGTCATTAAGGTAATTATAGTACCTATGAGAATGTAAATTAACCTTGAGAAAAATAAGAAATATTGGATCGCAAGAGAAGAACTTTGTTAAGATTTAAATTGAAAGGGATACAGTAGTTTATGGCTATTGTATCCCTATTATTATTGCTATAAGTATTATTATTAATTTTTGTATTATTATTGCATTGGTATTGTCATGCTATAAGTATTAGTATTGCTCATAGTATTATTATTGCATCAGTATTAATATTGCTGTAAGTATTATTATAGCTATTAGTATTATTACAGCTATTTGTATTATTATTACTATTATTTTTTTATCGCTATTAGTATTTTATATTATTATTTCATTATGAGATAGAGAAAAACATAGTCTAATTTGCTTCGTGTCTAGGATTATTCCCAACCAAGATAATCCCTTGTGTAATCGCTGTTATAACATTAGTTTCAAATTGCAGATCCAAGGAATCAAGCTTCGTAATTAATTCTCCTTGAGTTGTTACCACATATTTTGCAGGTAGACGATTTAGTGCGTATGAGGCAATATCTAAGCGGCATTGCTCACATTTACAATAGTTGAAGGAATCGATAATATGATCTAGTTGTTTAATCACGACATCCTCCATTAAGTTATGAAATATCTTATTCATTCAATAATCCCCCTAAACACATACTGTTGACTGGTTTTGTAACTCACTTTACTTCCTATTCTAGTATGCCATTACTATACAGTTGTGAGTACCTTTGCATTAGTAACCTCATCAATAATTTAACACTTGGATAATTATTTGTAAAGAGTGTGCGTTGTTTTTTAATTTAGAGTTTGATATAATGGAAAACGTGGTAAAATTTAATAGACACTGGTATTCGATTAAACTTAGGGAATCCTATCTATTGTTAAGGATGACGAAAGGATAGAACGATGGATACAAAGAATGGAAATGCGATCAAAGAAACTAGTTTTTTTGCTAAGCTATGGAAGAAGTTTGTAAACCGAGAAACGATCACCTATGCAATAGCCGGGGTATTAACTACATTAGTAAATTTAAAAACCTTCGATATTATTGCTAATAAAATGAAGGTTAATGATTTAGTAGCCAATATCATCGCTTGGATAATAGCGGTTAGTTTCGCTTATCTAGTGAACAACTTTTGGGTATTTCATAGCGGAATAGGGAAAGAAAGCAAAGAAGTAGAAAAGATATTTAAGTTTTTTGGTGCAAGATTAGTAACACTAGGTATTGAGGAAGCAGGAATTCTTTGCTTTGTTACCTGGTTACATTTTAATAACATGGTGGTAAAGCTTGGATTAGCAGTTATTGTTATTATAGTGAATTATATATTTAGCAAGTTATATATTTTTAATAAGGACGAGGAAGAAAATTAAAGTACCAAGTCCATAGAAAGGGTTCAACAATGGAAAAAGCTATCGTAACGTTAAAAAAAGGGGAAGGAAGATTTTTAAAGTCAGGTGGTCTATGGATATTTGATAATGAAATCAGTCAGGTAAATGGTGATTATAAGAATGGAGATTTAGTTATAGTACAGGATTTTGATGGTTATTATATGGGAACTGGTTTCATTAATGATGTATCAAAGATTAGAGTCCGCATGATGAGTAGGGTAAAGGGCCAAGAAATTACGGAAGAGTTTCTAAAGAATAGAATACTTGCAGCATGGGAATATCGTAAGAAAACTGTGGATACCAGTAGCTGCCGTATTATATTTGGAGAAGCTGATTTTCTACCTGGTCTAGTTATCGATAAATTCTCTGACGTTTTGGTGGTTCAATCCTTAGCTCTTGGAATAGATCGCATGAAGGATGTGATTGTGCGATTATTAAAAGAGATTTTACAAGAAGATGGCGTTAAGATCCGTGGCGTATATGAACGAAGTGATGCGAAAGTAAGAACTCAGGAAGGTATGGAGCGTATCAAAGGTTTTCTTTCTGAGCCTTTTGATACCAATGTACAGATAATAGAAAATGGTGTAAAGTATTATGTTGATGTTGAGGATGGTCAAAAGACAGGATTTTTCTTAGATCAAAAATATAATCGATTAGCAATTCAACATCTATGTAAGGATGCAAAAGTTTTAGATTGCTTTACTCATACAGGTTCGTTTGCCTTAAATGCAGGAATAGGCGGTGCAAAAGAAGTACTTGGTATCGATGCTTCTGAATTGGGCGTATCTCAAGCACAAAAGAATGCCGAATTAAATGGTCTAGAAAAGGTAGTTCGTTTTCAATGCGAGGATGTATTTGAGTTACTTCCACGTTTAGAGGAAGCGGGAGAGAAGTTTGACGTTATTATACTTGATCCTCCTGCATTTACAAAGTCACGAAATTCTGTTAAGAATGCGATCAAGGGATATCGTGAAATAAATCTACGAGCTATGAAATTAATCAAAGATGGTGGTTATCTTGCAACTTGTTCTTGCTCCCACTTTATGACTCCAGATTTATTTACAGAGACAATCGGGCAAGCAGCAAGAAATGTTCGCAAGCGTTTACGTCAAGTAGAATATCGAACTCAGTCACCAGATCATCCGATTTTATGGGCAGCAGACGAATCTTATTATTTGAAATTCTATATTTTTCAGGTATGTGACGAAAAGTAAGATTGTTTTTAGCGATAGATGATATAGTAGACTTGACATAAGATAGTCATGATTTAAATGGTTATAAAAGAAGAGACTGACGTAAAAAGTCTTATAAAATAGTATATAACAAACGTCTAGTATTGATAGGAATTCTTATCTATACTAGACGTTTGTTATATCATAAAGACTATTTTTTTGTATTGGTTACAAATGTAAATTTTAATTATTTTGTACTAGTTACAAAAGCAAATTCTCATATTATTAGTACTTTAGGAGGTAAAGAATCAATCGATAATTGGGGGATGAAAGGTTCTAAGCTCACCGTTTTGAGGTTTATATGCATATACGTTGGTTTCTCTAAAATCACGGAAAAAGATAAAATTGCTAGTACAACTAATTTGCTTATAGTCACCCTCAAGGATAACTTCTTTTTCTAATGTGGAAAGATTTAATTGACCAAGATGATTATTATCCCCGCCATCTACTTGGTAGAAGATATAATTTCCGTCCATGCTGATGTTATAAGTAGAGATAAATTCATCTATTAGGACGGTTTTATTATTACCCTGATAGTCAATACGGCATAGCGCATAATTATCTTCTAAGGATATGTAATAGATACCTTCTGGCCTTGCAATTGGCATATAACAATTAGCGTTTAAAATTGTTTTCAACGAGGTATCAGTGGTATCCATAGCATAGATATTATGATCTACAGAGGCTCCTGCAAAATACAAAGAACCTTCATGGAACGAAGCAGGTAGGATAGGAGTATTGGAAAGTTTTTTTTCATTCTTTGCATCAATTCCTATACTATAAAACGAAATCCCTGTTTCTGGTGTATAATGTTGATAATAAATAGTATTGCCATACAACGAAAGTAAACCGCTTGGCTGTTTATATAGCTGTACACTATTATTTCCATCATCTTTATTGATTCGATAAATACCAGAACAGTAGAAGAGAAAGATGCTTTTGGTTGGAGAAACTTTGGTATTATTTTCTCTAGAATAATAGATATAATTGTTATCTACGTTGATATAACGTGCTTTATCATCGTTTATTTTCATAACATTATTACATTCCAAATCCATACTGTACAAGGTACCATCATCATTAAAATTGCTAAAATACACCCTGCCATCTTGCTCGCAAAAGGTACCACCATTATATAGATTACCAGGGGTATTCCCGATATAGTCTATCTCATTATAATGTACTTGTTCTTTTAGCAGGTTTATTATAACGAAGATAATTAGTATGGCAGGAATCAATATGAGAATAAGTATTCGTTTTGTTTTTTTGCTCATCTTTTTGTACACCGTCCTTATTTATAAGAAAAGATTACTTCGTATTTTAATTTGAACGAAATGTTTCAGTTGTGTTTTAATCTCATACTATTACCATAGAGATTTTGGAATTCTTACTTGTCGGCATTACTATTAATATAGGTGCCGATTTCTCTATAGAAGGTTAAAATGAATAGAATGGTTCCACAGAACATTCCTGTCATTAATATGGTAAGAGCAATAATTCCTTTTTTCACGAAATACCTCCATTCCTACGCGCTTTTATAAAAATCTTAGTAGCTAATCTTAACAACCATGATTTTCTTAAATATTAAGGTTGCCACATACTATATAAATAGTATCGACATAAATAAGTTATCACTTTATGGAGCAATTACCTATCTTTTTAATTTATCTTTCGAATATAATAGGAAATTCTTAGAAATGATTATAGTTTTATTGTAGCAAAAATTAGCAAGATGTAAAGAGAAAACGTTAGTTAAATAGATAGTAATAGGAATAATTTCGTCATTCTTCCTTCAAAATAAAGATTTTGTTGAAAAATAAGGAAAGTATGGATATAATAAGCGTTAAGAATGGAGGCGGTGACGTGATAGATTTACAGAAAAGTAGGGAAGAAATAGATAAGATTGACACAAAAATTGTGGAACTGTTTGAGCAGCGTATGAAAATATCGCAGAATGTGGCAGAATATAAGATTAATACTGGTAAGCCGGTTTTAGATAGAGCAAGAGAGCAACAAAAACTTGATAGTGTGGAAAAATTAGCAAGTACAGAGTACAACGGTCAGGCAGTGAGGGAACTCTTTTCGCAGATTATGTCCATGAGTCGTAAACTTCAATACACTATGATGACGTACAAGCAAGCAAGTGAATTTCATAAGATATCGAAGATACTTAAAAATAAAGATACGAAGGTAGTGTACTTTGGTACCAAAGGTTCTTATTCAGAACAAGCTATGGAAGAATATTTTGGAACTGAAATAACAAGCTATGGTGCATCCAGTTTTTATGAGGTTATGTCAAAAGTCTCTAATGGTGAGGTGAATTATGGAGTATTACCAATAGAGAATACAACAACTGGTGGAATATCTGATATTTATGATTTGCTTGTGGAATTTGACAACTATATCGTTGCAGAACATGTTTTAAAAATTGATCAAGCATTACTATCCTTACCTGGTGCTAAGTTATCGGAGATACGATCTGTATATTCTCATCCACAAGGAATTCTGCAAAGTAGAAAATTTATAGAGCAGCATCCTAATATGAAAACTGTGGAATTTGGAAGCACGGCTGGATGTGCTAAGAAAGTATTGGAGGATGGAGATAAAACTCAGGCAGCAATTGCAAGTATCCGCGCTGCAAGCACATACGGGTTAGAGGTGTTAGCGAGCAATATTAATTATGAAGCAGTGAATTCTACACGTTTTATAATAATAACAAATGAGCGTCAGTTTTGTGAAGGTTCTGATAAGATGAGCATTTGTTTTACCCTTCCTCATGAAAGCGGTACTCTTTATAGCATGTTATCGCATATTATTTATAATAATTTAAATATGTCAAAGATAGAATCTCGCCCAATACCAGGAAAGAAGTTTGAATATCGCTTCTTTGTTGATTTTGACGGATGCATTGAAGAACCTTCTGTTATTAATACACTTAGAGGAATTGAAGCGGAAGCATTGGATTTAAAGATACTGGGAAATTATATTGGAGTGGATTTGTAGTTAAATTATGTTTTCATCATTTTTTCAAAATCTGAACACAAATCGTACACAATCTATTGTTAAACTAATGCCATAAGGTAAACAAAACAATTCATTGATATGAAGTTTGGATATAGAAGAAAGGAGCATGACATATGAACGATATGAATAACAGAAAATACGAGGATGGCTTATTTGGCCAAGACAATAACAATGAGCAAAACGCTTCACTTGAACAGGTTGAAACAACATATGAAACACCTAATTTTGTAATGGTGGATAGTGATAACAGTGAGGAAAAAGTAGTTGAGTCAAGAGTGATTGAGAACTCAAACGAGCAAGGAACATATTCACAGAGTGTATCCGAAAAGGAAGTAAAGAGCCATGTCTTTCCTAATCCAGATGTAAATTCTACAGTCTTTGAAGGAAATCATAAAGAAGACAATGATATAGTAGAAAGTCATAAAGAAAAGAAAGTAAAGAAAAAAGCAGGGAATGGCAAGAAATTTATTAAGAAATCAGCAGCTCTTGTATCTGCAGCAGTTGTTTTTGGTGTTGTAGCTGGAGTTGTATTTAACGGTGTTTCTGTTAGAGGTAAGAATGATGGAGCAATTGGAATGAAACCAATCGATGAGATAACAGGTATTGCTGATTCAGAGGCTACCCCTAATCCAGATGAGACAAGCAATGGTAATATTGTTCAAACTGGTTTAACAGAGGTTAGTGCAACAGATGTATCTGGAGTTGTTGAAAATGTTATGCCAGCTATCGTAGCAATTAACTGTTCTGCAACTCAAACTCAGTATGATTTCTTTGGTAGAGAGTACAATCGTGAGATATCTGGTAGTGGTTCTGGATTCATTATTGGTCAAAACAATGATGAAATATTAATAGCAACCAATAACCATGTAGTAGCAGATGCAACCGCAATTGAAATCGTCTTTAATGACGATACCAAGGCAGTTGCAACGATAAAGGGTACAGAGCCTTCCTCTGATTTAGCTGTAGTAGCAGTTAATATTGATGACTTAACTGAGGAGACAAAGGCAAATATTAAAGTTGCAACCTTAGGTAATTCAGATAATGTTAAAACAGGCGAGATGGCAATTGCGATTGGTAATGCTCTTGGTTATGGTCAGTCTGTAACGGTAGGTTATATTAGTGCATTAGACCGTGAGGTTACTGTGGATGGTGTAACCCTAAACTTAATTCAGACCGACGCAGCTATCAATCCAGGAAATAGCGGTGGTGCACTCATTAATGCGAAAGGTGAAGTAATTGGTATTAACTCTGTTAAGTATGCGGATACCAACGTAGAGGGTATTGGATATGCAATTCCTATCTCTCATGCAATTCCAATCATCAACGATTTGATGAACCGTGAAGAACTTGAAGAAAGTCAGATGGCTTACCTTGGAATTTCCGGTAAGAATGTAGAAAAGTCTTATGCGGAAGCATTTAATATGCCAGTTGGCGTTTATGTATATACAGTTGCAGAAGATAGTGCGGCTGAAAAAGCAGGGCTTCAACAGGGAGATATTATTACCAAATTTAACGGAAGATCGATTTCAAATATGAGTGAGTTAATGAGCATCCTTAGCTATACAAAGGGTGGCACTGAAGCGACTCTAACAGTAAACAAACTTGAAAACGGTGAATATGTAGAAAAAGAGATTTCAATAACCTTAGGTTTTAGAGCAGATTCATCAAAATAAAAGAATAGACTAGCACAAATCCCCCTTTGATTCGATATACTATGTAGTGTGAATGTGAATTAAAGGGGGATTTCAATGAAGAAACGCGTTGTTGCTTTATTCATTGTATCACTTATGATAGTATCACTTGTAGGATGTAAGAAGGATACAAAATATACAGAGGTAAATCTAACGGAAGTAGCTCATTCCATCTTCTATGCACCGCAGTATGTAGCTATAGAATTAGGGTATTTTGAAGAAGAAGGATTAAAGGTGAATTTAACCAATGGTCTTGGTGCAGATAAAACGATGACTGCAGTTCTTTCCGAGAATGCTGATATAGGATTTATGGGTTCTGAAGCCTCCATCTATGTATACAATGAGGGAGAGAAAGATTATGTTGTTAACTTTGCTCAACTTACACAGCGTGCAGGTAACTTTTTAGTATCTCGTGATGTGAATGAGACATTTGCATGGGAGAATTTAAAAGGTAAAACAGTGATTGGCGGACGGATTGGTGGTATGCCTGAAATGATTTTCGAATACATTCTTAAGAAAAATAATATCGATCCTAAGAATGATTTAACGATTATTCAAAACATTGACTTTGGTATTACTGCTCAAAGTTTCCAAGCAGGTACTGGCGATTATACAATCGAATTCGAGCCTGCAGCTACTGGTCTTGAGACTCAAAATGCAGGAAAGGTTGTTGCATCTCTTGGTGTAGAGAGTGGTATGGTTCCTTATACGGCTTATT
>JAEWHR010000252.1 GCA_023387655.1 Bacillota bacterium | reverse complement strand
CATGGCTGACTACTATCTGAAAAATCTGAAAATATGTGAAAACTAAAGAACCGCCGTATACGGAACCGTACGTACGGTGGTGTGAGAGGTCGGTAGCTGAAATAATCAGCTACCTCCTACTCGATTACAGATGAGATGCTGTCATTATTCTTAAATTCTCCATAACAGATGAGATGCTGTCGTTATTCTTAAATTCCTCCTCATTATCTATGCCTATTAAAGTAAAAAAATATAGATTGCATAACTTCTTTATCTCCATTATACTGTAAGGGATTAGATAGAAGGGAGGTTCTTATCATGAAGATTGGAATCATCGGCTATGCGAAACCAGAGATAGAAAGTCTTTTACAAGCATATGCAGTGAAAAAAGTATTAGAGGATCAAGCTGTAGATTGCTATTGGTATCGTAAGAAAGACAATATCACATATAAAACCACTAGGAACGTTCATAAAAGGAGTTTATTAGACTCTTTAAGTCGTCGTCAGTATGTGCACATAGATTTAAATGAAGTTAGAACCGTACAAGAAAACTTCATAAGAAATATATTATCCTTGAATCAAAATAAAACACAAAAAACAGATAGCTTTGTAATAGTTAATCATAAGTCTACGATTGATACTACGAATTCCAACGCGAGTTACATAGACTTTTATCAAAGAAGTTATGAGCTCAAGAATGAAATTACGGAAGCATTGCTACTTTGTGATTTGTCGGAATATGAGAAGATAATGGACAAAAACGTGAAAGAACAGTCGTATGTATTCATGGATTGTGAGTCGGACAAGTCTGGTATTATACCATCTATTCGTAAAATAGCAAAAGCAAATAAATTAGAAGTTATTTCAAAAGCTAATAATCGTACTTTTTATGGATTTGAAAAAGTCACAGAGATATTCAATCCATCCGATTATTTAGCATATCTGCGTGATGCAAAATTAGTAGTTACTGATTCATTTGCAACAGCATATTTTGCTATTTTACTAAAGAAACCATTAATTTGTTATGATCAGGGAATGACACAAGGTAAGATCAAACGATTCTTACAAAAACTGTCTATGATGGAGAGCTATTTTACGACTAAGCCTGCGGAAACATCATTAAAGGCTTATGCGATGAAGCATCCTCATAAAGTAAGTAAACAACTTCATAAGTACCGAGTAGATTTGACAGATCGCCTTCTTGATTCACTTGGAGTATTAAACTTAGACCAACCTGTAAATTGTCCGACTAATATAACCCGTGGTGAGTGTTGTGGATGTTATGCTTGTAAAGAAGTATGTCCAACCGATGCCATCATTATGTTACAGGATAGAGAAGGCTTTTATTATCCTCATGTGAATAAAGAAAAGTGTATTCAATGTGGACTTTGTGAAAGAGTATGTGTTAAGAGAGAAAATTCTCAGATTGTAACATATGAAGCAAATTATCCAAAGGTATATAGTGCAATTAACAAGGATGAGGATATCAGGATGGCAAGTACTTCCGGTGGTGTATTTCATGTATTATCAAAATATGCCATTGAACAACAGGAGGGTGTCGTTGTTGGAGTTAAGTTTGATGAAGAGATGAATGCGGTATCTACTATAGCTTCAACGATGAAGGATGTAAAAGCATTCTATGGTTCTAAATATGTTAAGAGTGAAATTGATGGAGTATATGCTAAGATAAAAGAGCAACTCAATGCTGGAAGATTTGTCTTATATTCTGGTTTACCTTGTGAGTGTGCTGGTTTAAAAGCATATCTACGAAAAGATTATGAGAATTTATTTTTATGTGAAATTTTATGTCATGCTGCACCTTCACCAAAGGTGTTTAAGACATACCTAAAGTTTCTTTCCATTAAATACAAGTCTCCAGTTACCAATGTGGTATTCCGTGATAAGAGGAATGGATGGCTAATTCACAAGTGTAGTTTGGTAGTTGAATTTAAAGATCGTAAGCCATTGGTTGTAAATGCAAGAAGAAACAATTACTTTAGAAATTTCTTATTAGATAATATTCAACGTCCGGGATGTTCTAAATGTAGTTTTGTTGGTAGAAAGCGTGTGGGAGACATTACCATTGGTGACTTCTGGGGTATTCATCACATTGACGAAGAGATGTTTGATGATAAAGGAACAAGCGCTATTATGGTAAATACTGAAAAAGGTGAAAAGGTTCTTGAAGAATTAAAAGACTCTTTCTTCATGAAAGAACGAAGCGTAAAAGAATTGTTTAAATACAATCATAGTAAACCTTGCCCATATAAGCCAGAACGTGAGGAGATATTTAAGCGTTTAGGAAAAGAAAGAATTGATCCATTATTAGAAAGTTTTAACGATTTAAAGAACAAAGCTAAGGATAAAGTAAAATAAAAAAAGAGGGACTAAGGTCAAAGAAGTAAGGACAAAATAGTTTATCAAGAAGCAAATATGCGTCTGATAGATGATTTTTGTTTCTTACTTCTTTTTATTTGAATGAATTATAACAGATGACATATCAGTTTCATATAAGTTTCTAAAATAGTCAGTACATACTACAAAATACTTTGGGGATAGTAATCATACAATAGTTTAGTCTAAAGCAGATATTCTATGTAGTGAGGAAAACTACTACGAATGAATGATAGGAAAGGAACCTTAGTATGAAAATAGGAATTTTAGCAGATTTAAATGATATGAGACTGGATGCTTGGTTGTCTACTTATGCTTTGCAAGAAGCGTTACAAGAAATGGGACATATGTCAGTTGTTATTCATCATTCCTTTCCTAATAGTGTGGGGGTAAATGAAATTGGAACGAAAGAGATTTCCTATGAGTATTATAATGTTGTGGAAGGAAGTTCACAGCTAGGCGAAAATATTGGGTTTTATAACTTATTGGATGTCTATCTAGTAGCAGATGAGAGGATGTGGAAAAAGGTAAAAGATGCTGTCATCAAGGAGTATTATCCGATTCATTTTTGGAGAAATTCTATCATCTTACTACAACAAAAACGTTATCACCCTCTAGCTAGAAAAAGATTAATGAAAGAAGAGTATCTTCTTTCTTATTATGAGTGTCCCTCAAAAGAAAAATTAGAGTTTATTAACTATATTGTGGATGAAAAAAAATTAAAGCTAGTATCAAACGAGATGGAAGGAATGAAAATTACAAGCTTACTAAGTTATACTGATCAAGATATCAAGGAATTTTTGTCCTATCTTCGTCATGCTAAGGTTGTAATTACGGATTCAGGATTTATTTCACTAATGGCTCTTCTATATGAAAAACCATTTTTATTAATATCGGATGAGACCAAAGAGGTTTTAGCAGTAGGGATACTAAAAGAAATAGGGTTAGCAAACATCATACTTTCCGATATTTCTATTTTAAATGAGATTAGTTACTATGACACCTTATTGTCTACTTATGAAAATAATCAAGAGGAATTTAGAAGTCGTATTAGAAGTTATCGAGAAGAGTGCAAGAAAAAATTACGGCATGCATTAAGAATGGCAAGTTACGAGATTCATGTCGACTGCCCAACTGATATAAAAAAGATGGATTGTTGTGGGTGTAGTGCCTGTATGGAAGTATGTCCTTACAATGCCATTGATATGAAGACCGATGAGGAAGGATTTATTTATCCAGTTGTGAATGATTCAAAATGCGTAAAATGTATGCTTTGTAAAAAAATCTGTGTAAAGAGAGAAAATCCGCAGACTGTTGTTTATGAAAAAAACTATCCTATTATTTATGCGGTAAATAATAAAAAACTGAAGGTAAGAGAAAATAGCTCATCAGGAGGTATTTTCCCAGAGCTAGTGCAATATGTCATCGAAGAATTAAACGGATATGTGGTTGGAGTAAAGTTTGATGATGATATGAGGGCAGTTTCTTCGATTGCACACACCATGGAGGAAGCAAAAGAATTCTATGGAGCGAAGTATACCAAGAGTGATTTTACTGGTATATTTCGAAAAGTTAAAAAAATATTAGATAGTGGAAAGACAGTTCTGTATTCGTCATTACCTTGTGAAGCAGCAGGGCTTCGAGCGTTTTTAAGGAAAAAGTATGAGAATCTTATTGTATGTGAAGTACTTTGTCACGCTGGTCCATCTCCGCTTGTGTTTCGTCGTTATGTTGAATATTTAGAGAAACGTTTTAAGTCAAAGGTAAAAAAAATCAATTTCCGCGATAAATCCAAAGGATGGCTTGCTCTTGATAATTCTATGGTAATAGAGTTCTCCAATCGAAAACCATTAAGAGTAAATGCAAGAAGAAACAATTACTATCGTAGCTTTATTAAAGATAACATAGCAAGACCTGCTTGTAGTAATTGCTCCTTTGTTTATACCAATCGAGTTGGAGATTTAACGCTGGGTGATTTTTGGGGTATTCAGTATACTAAACCAGAGATGTTTGACAATAAAGGTACTAGTATTTTAATGATAAATACTTCGCTTGGTGAAAATATCTGGAATAAAATATCCAATCGATTTGAATTTGAGGAAAGTAATTTAAAGGAAGCTTTTCGCTACAATCACAAAAAACCAATTAAACTAACGGAAAAAAGAAACGAATTTTTTGAACGATTTGAAAAAGAAGAAATTAATGCTTTGTTAGAAGAATTTAATGATTTAAAATAGATAGAATTTAATGATTAAAAATAGATAGAATTTAATGATTAAAATAGATAGAATTTAATAATTAAAACAGATAGAATTTATTAATTTAAATAGATAGAATTTAAGATTTAAAATAAATTTCTTTACCATTTGAAAGGATTAGTGATATAATAGATAAAGTTGAGTGAATGTATCAGGCGAATGATAAAGCTTCTTGTCTATAAAACCTGAGCATGATATTAGAATGTGAGAAAGAAATTTATTTTTTACACAGATATTTGTGCTTTCACACATACATGCTATCGTTATGATAAGGCGTTAAAGCACTAGAATATAGGATAGAGTGAAAGAAAGGTATGATGTTAAAAGATGAAAAAGTTAGAAGAGTATGTAAGAAGCATTCCGAATTTTCCTGAGGAAGGAATTATTTTTCGTGACGTAACAAGTGTATTGCAAGACAAAGATAGCTTAAGGATGTCAATTGATCAAATGCAAGAAAATCTAAAAGGAATTGATTTCGATGTGATTGTCGGTCCAGAGTCAAGAGGGTTTATCTTTGGTGTACCGATTGCATATAATTTAAACAAGGCATTTATTCCTGTTCGTAAAAAAGGAAAACTTCCTTGTGAGACAGTTGAGATGGAATATGCATTAGAGTATGGCACGGCTACGATTGAGATGCATAAAGATTCTATTCAGCCAGGGCAAAAGGTCGTTATTATAGATGATTTAATTGCGACTGGAGGAACTATTGAAGCAATCACAAAGTTAATTGAACAATTGGGTGGAGAAGTTGTGAAGATCGTTTTCCTTATGGAATTAGAGGGACTTAAGGGAAGAGAGAAATTGAAGGGCTATGATGTTTCTTCAGTTATTAAATATGCTGGTAAATAAGACAGTATAATTGGAGGGTGTACAAAATTTCTATTTCAAGTAGATGGGGGTTGTCTTTCTTTGACGGAAAGATACTGCCTTAACGCTAGAAATAGATTTGTACACTCTTTTTTTCGTTCTATTCTTTCTAAATTCGCATACAATCGGACGTAGAATAGTCATAGAATGTCAAATAGATTGATTTTTTCAGCTTTTCTTATTATAATAGGAAGATAAGCTTAAATGCCCCCGAAATGAAAGGAATGGTTCTTATGGAGAAATCGTTAAAACAGAGTATAGACACAAACTTAGAACCGAAAAAACTTCAAAATGATTTAATGCAGAATGAAACTGCTATCAAATATCAAAAAGACCGAAAAATAGGTGTTGTTCCTTCTGATTTTACGAGTCCTGAGGAGCTCTATGAGATTTTGCGTAAGACCATTCGTGCCTATCATCCATCCACTGATCTAGGAATTGTTGAGAAGGCTTATAAAATTGCGACTTTTGCACATAAAAATCAAGTACGTAAATCAGGAGAACCTTATATTATACATCCTTTATGTGTAGCAATTATCCTTGCGGAGTTAGAACTTGACAAGGAAACAATAGTCGCGGGAATCCTTCATGATGTGGTGGAGGATACGATTTTAACCGTAGCGGAGCTAACAAAAGAGTTCGGTGAGGAAGTAGCGTTGTTAGTGGATGGTGTTACGAAGTTAACCCAATTAAATTATTCGAAAGACAAAGTAGAAATCCAAGCAGAAAATCTTCGTAAGATGTTTTTGGCTATGGCAAAGGATATTCGAGTTATTCTAATAAAGTTGGCAGACAGACTTCATAATATGAGAACGATGCAATACCAGACGCCAAAAAAGCAAATCGAAAAATCCAGAGAAACGATGGATATCTATGCTCCGATTGCACAACGTCTTGGTATTTCTAAAATAAAAATAGAACTAGATGATTTATCCCTACAATACTTAGAACCTGAAGTTTATAAGGAACTGAATGAGAAAATCGCATCAAAGAAAGAAGAAAGAGAAGCTTTTATTAATAGCATCGTAGAAGATGTAGGGAAACATATTAAAGAAGCAAATATTTCAGCGAAGATTGATGGTCGAGTAAAGCATTTCTTTAGTATCTATAAAAAAATGGTGAATCAAGGAAAAACCTTAGAACAAATCTTTGACTTATTTGCAGTACGGATTGTTGTGGATACTGTTAAGGATTGCTATGCTGCTCTCGGAGTTATACATGAGATGTATAAGCCGATACCAGGACGATTTAAAGACTATATCGCAATGCCAAAACCAAATATGTATCAGTCACTTCATACCACTTTAATCGGTCCCAATGGTCAGCCGTTTGAAATTCAGATTCGCACGTTTGAAATGCACCGTACGGCAGAATATGGTATTGCTGCACACTGGAAATATAAAGAGGCACAAGGTGGAAAGGTTGCACGAGATACTGAAGAGGCAAAGCTTACTTGGCTTCGTCAGATACTGGAGTGGCAGAGAGATTTATCAGATAACAAAGAATTTTTAAGTTTGTTAAAGAATGACTTAGATTTATTTTCAGACAGCGTTTATTGTTTTACACCAACTGGAGATGTAAAAAACTTGCCGGCTGGGTCTAATCCAGTCGATTTTGCTTATAGCATTCATAGTGCAGTCGGAAACAAAATGGTTGGTGCTAGGGTGAATGGAAAACTCGTAACGATTGATTATGTTATTCAAAATGGCGATCGTATAGAAATCATTACGTCTCAAAACTCCAAGGGACCTAGTAGAGATTGGCTTAATATCGTTAAGAGTACCCAAGCAAAAAATAAGATCAATCAATGGTTTAAAACAGAGTTAAAAGAAGATAATATTATCCGCGGTAAAGAGATGCTTGTTGCATACTGTAAAACTAAGGGCATTACAATGAGTGACTTATTAAAAAATGAGTTTATGGAAATTGTAATGAAAAAATACGGTTTTCGAGACTGGGAATCCGTTTACGCAGCAGTAGGACATGGCGGATTAAAAGAAGGTCAAGTTATTAATAAACTGCAAGAGGAATTTACAAAGAAGAATCGGAAAGAAATGACCGATGAAAAGCTTCTTGAAACGATTGCAGATGTGAAATTTGATCGACCAGCAGTTATGAAATCTAAAGGTGGTATTGTCGTACAAGGAATTCATGACGTGGCAGTTCATTTTTCAAAATGTTGTTCTCCAGTACCGGGTGATGAGATTGTTGGTTTTGTTACAAGAGGACGAGGAGTATCCATTCATCGTACCGATTGTATTAATGTGATTAACCTACCATATGAAGATAGGGAACGACTAATTGATGCAGAATGGAATATCCCAGCGGATAAGCAAAACACAGGGTTATATACTGCTGAGATTAAGATTTATGCGAACAATCGAAATGGAGTTTTACTTGATGTATCAAGAATATTTACGGAAAATAAAATTGACGTTACCTCTATGACAGTTAGAACAAGTAAGCAAGGAACTGCTACGATTAGTGTTGGCTTTGAAATAAATGGAGTAGAACAGTTACAGTATATTATTTCTAAGCTTCGTGGAGTTGAGAGCGTAATTGATATTGAACGTACTACCGGTTGAAAATCGGGTAAAACTATAGTTAAGAATTAAATGAAGTGTGAGGGGGTTCTCCTACCTTTCATACAATATGATATAGAATGGAGGATGTTATGAGTAAGATTAGACTTGATATGCTTACCCTTGGTGATATCAGAACAAACTGTTTTATCGTTAGCAATGAGGATACGAAGGAAGCAGTTGTATTTGATCCAGGGGATGAATGCGAACGTATATTAGAACATTTAAACCGTAATGAACTCAGTATAAAAGCTATTTTACTAACACATGGTCACTTTGATCATATTATGGCTGCATCGGAGCTTGCTTCCTTGACGAGAGTTTCTATCTATGCATATGAGTCTGAGCGTGAGCTTCTTGCAAATCCTGGGCTTAATTGTTCCTCCATCTTTGGCAAGTCGTTTACATTAGCTCCTGTAGAAAGCTTACAGGATGGAGAGAAGATTCAATTTGCTGATATTGAATTTGAAGTGCTTCATACTCCCGGACATACGAAAGGTTCGGTATGCTATTACATTCCCGATGAGCAGATACTTCTAAGCGGAGACACTCTGTTTTTTGAGTCAGTTGGACGTACTGATTTTCCAACCGGAAATAGTGAAGTATTAATAAAATCTGTAAGAGAAAAACTGTTTACCTTACCAAAGGAAGTTAAGGTATATCCAGGACATGGTTGCAGTACAAGTATTGGATATGAAATGCAAAATAATCCGTATGTGAATGAAGAGGGAAGTTTTTATTAAATGATGCAGTTAATGATGATTGGGGAGGATTACGAACAGGATATAGCTCCTTTACTAAAGTCCTTCTACCCGAAAGAAGAAATTGACATAATAAAATATCAAACAGAACCGGAACAAGCGCTGTCTTCTGAGACAACGCTTGTCTTGCGGCTACTTCTGGACCGATTTGAGGTTTTCTTATATGAGAAGAATAACCTAATAAAAAGGGAGGAAGAAACGTTATCGGAACAACCGTTAACTAGAAGTATTTACCGTAATGCATTGTTACGCGTACTTTATAGACTTCTTTCTGATTATACCAAGCAGTCACTCCCATGGGGAATTATGACAGGTATACGTCCTACCAAACAAGTACTTGAGAGACTTGAAGGAGGGGCTAAGGAAGAAGATATCATAAAGTATTTAAAAGAGGAGTACTATTGCTCCGATGAAAAGATATCCCTAAGTCTTAGTGTTGCTAAGCGAGAGCATGAAATACTAAAAGATCTGAATTATCAAAATGGATATAGTATCTACATTGGTATCCCATTTTGTCCGAGTACCTGTCATTACTGTTCCTTTACCTCCTATCCATTAGAACGATTTGAACACCTAGTAGAGCCATACCTTATGGCTTTAACAAAGGAAATGGAATATGCGTCTACTTGTTTAGAGAAGCCATTAAGTACTATTTATGTTGGAGGAGGGACTCCAACGACACTAAGTGCCAAACAACTAGAGTACCTACTAACGAAAATTGATACTTATTTTGGTATCAAAGGACTAAAGGAATTAACAGTTGAGGCAGGGCGTCCAGATAGTATTACAAGAGAAAAACTTGAGGTTTTAAAAAACTTTGGCGTATCAAGAATTTCGATTAATCCACAATCCATGCGCCAAAAAACATTAGATCTCATTGGAAGAAAGCATACAGCAGATCAGATTGAGGAAGCATTCTATTTAGCAAGAGAGATTGGCCATGATAATATCAATATGGATATTATTATAGGTCTTAGCGGTGAAAACCCTTCCGATGTCTTATATACTCTTGATAAAATTAAGTCCATGAATCCGGATAGTTTGACCGTGCATACGCTTGCCATTAAAAGAGCTGCAAGGTTAAATACACAAAAAGAACAATATAAGGATATGGAAGCGGTTCGGGTAAGTGACATGTTATCTGAAACGGTGAAATTTGCAAAGGAAAACAATTACCATCCATATTACTTATATCGTCAAAAGAATATGGCAGAAAACCTAGAAAACGTTGGTTATGCAAGGCTTGGAAAAGAAGGTATCTATAATATTTTGATCATGGAAGAAAAACAGACAATTTTAGCACTTGGTGCTGGAGGTTCCTCTAAGTTTGTGTTTCACAAAGAAAACCGAATCGAACGTGTAGAAAACGTGAAAAGTGTCATGGACTATACCGGGCGTATCGAGGAGATGATTCAAAGAAAGAAGGATTTCTTAAAAAATTCCATAAAGGACTTGTAACAATGGGAATATTAGGATTTTACCGAAAAGACGAATTAAAACAGATACAAAAAGATATCGCACATGAATTTGGGAATTTAAAAGCACCCTCTACGACAGGGATAGCAATCATTCGTGGTCTAGATTATGAAGGTTTAAGTGAGGAAAATAAGAAAGAGGCTATCTCTCATGGAATATTAGTAAGCAATCTTGCTTACTCCATAGCAAAAGAGCTTAAACTACCCAAAAAAACTTGTGAAGTTCTTGCAGAAGCGGGAATCGTACATGACATTGGAAAGTTAAGACTTGGTGAATATCTGTATGGCAAAGAGCATGAGACCTTAAAGATAGAAGAAATGAAGTATATAAGGCTTCATCCACAGTTGGGAGCTCAGATTTTGAAAGAACATCGTTGCCATTCGAAGGAAATATTAACTTCGATCTATCACCATCATGAAAACTTTGATGGTTCTGGATATCCAGACAATTTATCGGGGAAAGTAATCCCGTATGGAGCAAGAATTCTTCGTATATGTGATGTGTTTGCAGCCTTAGTAACAGAACGTCCTTATCGTTCTTCTTTTGAAATTGATGCTGCGATTGAACTAATGATTGATGAAGTTAAAAATTTTGATATGGAGATTTTTTTGGCTTTCTTGCGCTTAGTCCATTCCAAAGAGTTTGAACCAATCCGTGATTATGTTAATTATGTAAATCAAAACACTATAGTAGAATCTGTAGTATGATTTAATTAAGAAGTATTCGGAAAGGATTAATGTGATAATTATTAAATTAAAATGATAGATTTTTTGATTTGTGTAAAAGCACGAATATCTATTCATAACAAGGAAAAGTTAAGGAAACGTGCTTTTTTTGTTGCTAATATAAGAGCGCCAATGCGCCAGAATGGAGGAAAAGATGATTACGCAGCGTCCAAAAGGAACCCTTGATTGGTACGGGGAAAATATGTATAAAAGAACAGTAATTGAAGAGTTGGCAAGAAAGCTTTGCAAAGCTTATAATATTAAGGAAATTATTACTCCTGTATTTGAGCATACAATTCTGTTCCAACGTGGTGTGGGAGAAACAACGGATGTTGTTCAAAAGGAAATGTATACGTTTCTTGATAAGAAGGACCGTAGCATAACGTTAAAGCCAGAGGGAACTGCTGGTGCGATTCGTGCTTACTTAGAAAACAACATGTATGCGGAAAGTCAACCAACAAAGCTGTTTTATGTAACTCCTGCATTTCGTTATGAGCAACCACAAAGCGGAAGATTACGTCAGCACCATCAGTTTGGTGTTGAATTTGTTGGTTCAAAAAGTCCTTTGGCTGAAGTTGAATTAATCACTTTAATTACAACTTTTTTAAAGGAAATTGGATTAAAGAAAACAAAACTTCACATCAACAGTATAGGATGTAAGAATTGTAGGACTACCTATAATGAAGCACTTCTCTCTTATTTAAGAAAACACGAAGATCATTTATGCGGAACCTGTAAAGAGCGTATGCAAAAGAATCCACTTCGTGTGATTGATTGTAAGGAAGAGGCTTGCAAAGAAATTGTAAAGGATGCGCCTCGAACGATTGAATATTTAGATGAAGAGTGTAAAAATCATTTTGAGGAATTACAGGATCTTCTTCATACATTAAATATTCCTTTTGAGATTGATACAGGTATCGTAAGAGGATTGGATTATTATACAAAGACTGTATTTGAATTTGTGAATGAAGATGGATTTACGTTATGTGGTGGTGGACGTTACGACGGATTAGTTCATGAAATTGATGAAAAGCAGGATATTCCAAGTGTTGGTTTTGGTATGGGTATCGAGCGTATTCTATATTTTCTTGAGAAAGAAGAAGTTTCGTTACCTCCACAACCATCGATAGAACTTTATGTAGGTATTCTTGGTAGAGATGCAAAAGCATCTGCTTATCAACTTGTGACCAAGCTTCGCAACGCAGGAATTATTACAGAAACAGATTATTTGGATCGTTCTGTAAAAGCTCAGATGAAATATGCAAATAAGATAGGTGCCAAAAACACAGTAATTCTTGGAGCAGATGAGTTAGCCAATGGAAAAGCTAACGTAAAGAATATGGAAACAGGGGAACAAACTGAACTCCCACTGGAAGAAATTGCAGAGTTTATCCTAAAGAATGCATAAGATATTACGTGCCATAAAGGCATGATAATATGTTACAAAATTAATTCTTTGGATGATACGATAGAGTGTTTTTATTTCAATATTAGTATAGCAATATTATTTTAATAGGAATTAAATTGGATATAGGAGGATTTGACATGGCAGAGTCAATGAAGGGATTACACAGAACTCATCGTTGTACAGAGCTTAACAGCAATAATGTTGGTGAAGTTGTAACGGTAATGGGCTGGGTACAAAAGAGCAGAAATAAGGGCGGCATTATCTTTGTAGATTTAAGAGACCGTTCCGGTTTATTACAGATTATCTTTGAAGAGGGAGATATCGGAGCAGAAGGATTTGAAAAAGCTTGCAAGCTACGTAGTGAATTTGTTATAGCGGTTGTTGGTAAGGTAGAAAATCGTTCTGGTGCTGTGAATGAAAATCTGTTAACAGGTTCCATTGAAGTTAGAGCAACTGAGTTGCGTATTTTATCAGAATCTGAGACACCTCCATTTCCAATTGAAGAAGATTCAAAAACAAAAGAAGAATTGCGTTTAAAATATCGTTATCTTGATTTAAGAAGACCTGATTTAGTGCGTAATTTAATGCTTCGTAGTAAAGTTGCCACTTTAACAAGACAGTTCTTATCAGAAGAAGGATTTCTTGAGATAGAGACTCCAATGTTAACAAAATCTACACCAGAAGGTGCAAGAGATTATCTTGTTCCAAGCCGTGTACATCCAGGTAATTTTTATGCGCTTCCACAGTCACCACAGATCTTTAAGCAGCTATTAATGGTAAGTGGTTACGACCGATATTTCCAGATAGTTAAATGCTTCCGTGATGAGGACCTTCGTGCTGACAGACAGCCAGAATTTACTCAGATTGATATGGAATTAAGCTTTGTTGACGTAGATGATGTAATCTCTGTAAATGAGCGTTTACTACAGAAGATGTTTAAAGAAACGATAGGTGTTGAGATTTCTCTTCCAATTCCAAGAATGACATGGAGAGAAGCTATGGACCGATATGGTTCCGATAAGCCAGATACTAGATTTGGTATGGAATTAAAGAATGTATCAGAACTTGTGAAGGACTGTGGATTTGCTGTATTTACAGGTGCTTTACAAAATGGTGGTTCTGTTCGTGGTATCAATGCAAACGGGCAGGGTGAAATGCCTCGAAAGAAGATAGATGCTTTGGTTGAATTTGCAAAAGGTTATGGGGCAAAAGGACTTGCTTACTTAAGTATTAATGCAGATGGAACTTATAAATCATCCTTCTCCAAATTTATGACAGAGGAAGAGTTATCTGCTTTAGTAGATGCAATGGAAGGTAAACCAGGAGACCTTTTATTCTTCGCAGCGGATAAAGATAAGGTAGTATTTGATGTTCTTGGTAATCTTCGTCTTGAGATTGCGAGAAATCTAGAAATTTTAGATAAAAATACTTATAACTTCTTATGGGTAACTGAGTTCCCATTACTTGAGTATTCAGAAGAAGAAGGAAGATATACCGCAATGCACCATCCATTTACAATGCCTATGGAGGAAGATCTCTCACTTCTTGAAACTGATCCAGGTAAAGTACGTGCTAAAGCTTACGATATCGTGTTAAATGGAACGGAAGTCGGTGGTGGTAGTGTACGTATCTTCCAGAATAATGTACAAGAGAAGATGTTTGAAGTTCTTGGATTTACCAAGGAAGAAGCGTATGAACGTTTCGGTTTCTTATTAAATGCATTTAAATATGGTGTTCCACCACACGCAGGTTTAGCATACGGTTTAGATCGTCTTGTAATGTTAATGGCAAAAGAGGATTCAATTCGTGATGTAATCGCTTTCCCTAAAGTGAAAGATGCTTCCTGTATAATGACAGATGCTCCAAATCTTGTTGATGATAAGCAATTGGAGGAGCTTTCTATTGCATTAGCAAAGAAAGTGGATGAGGAATAATGGGTACCTTTGGGTATATATTGTTTTGCTATCTTATGATTGTAAATCTACTAGGATTTAGTAGTATGGGAATTGATAAAAAGAGAGCCAAGGCCAGAGAATGGAGAATTAAGGAGAGTACGCTATTCTTAATTGCCTTCATTGGAGGGAGCTTAGGCTCTCTTCTTGGAATGAAAGTTTTTAGGCATAAAACAAAGCATCGAAGTTTTCAGATATTAATTCCTTTTTTCTTTTTATTGCATATCATAATCTTAACATTCATTTTTGTGAAAGTGTAAATAATGGAAAATAAATCAGGTAGAAATGTGTCATAATTTAGCATTTAACAATTTTTTGTTTGACAATATTAGAAATCAATGGTATTATAATGGTGTTGCATCTAGCCAAATGGCAGATTGATTGTAGCAATATTATATTTTTTTTTGGAGGATTATCTCATGAACAAAGGTACTGTAAAGTGGTTTAACAATCAAAAAGGTTTCGGTTTCATCTCTGATGAGCAGGGTAACGATGTATTCGTACATTACTCAGGTCTTAACATGGAAGGCTTCAAGTCTTTAGAAGAAGGACAGGAAGTTGCTTTTGAAGTTGTTCAGGGTGCTAAGGGACCTCAAGCTACTAACGTAACAAGATTATAATTCTTGTAATTGTAGCAGATAACTGATTCGTCTTGTTCTAGACATAGAACCGTTTGATTTCAGACGATTCCATGATCGTATGAATTACTTTCAGTGTACCTTTTTCTATTATATAAATGTATCATTTTATACGGAATTAGCTATATTGTAAGAAAATTTTGTAACGAATCTACCTCCCCCAAGATTTCGATCTTGGGGGATTTTTTTAATTTTAGGATGTAGACAATTATAGTATAAAAAGATATATCTTTGAACAAGTATCCTAAATATTATAACTTAATATCTTACACTTTTACTTCACAGATATTGGAATAGATGATATAATAATCTCTAGTTTTTAATAGAGAAGGGATAAGAACTTTGGTACAGGTGCAGTTGTACATAAGTCCCTTATGCGCTAAAGTATGCGCGGGAATGGAGGTAACTATGAAATTATCACAAAGGCCTTTTGGAAAAACCAAACAAGGTGAGAAGGTAACATTATATACTATAACGAATGATCAGGGAATGGTAGTATCGGTTAGTGATTATGGAGCTAATATTATAAGTATTATTGTTCCAGATAAGAATGGAAGTTATGCAGATGTTGCTCTTGGATATGATAATGTAAAGCAATACGAAGAAAATGCACCTGGATATGGTTCCTTTATCGGGCGTCACGCAAATCGTATCGCAAATGCTTCTGTTGTTATTAAGGGTAAAGAATATAAATTGGAAAAGAACGACGGTAATAATAATTTACATAGCGGTAGTAAGAGTTATAATAAATATCTCTATGAAACTGAAGTTTTTAAGGATAAGGATGAGGTTACTGTGGAATTTTCTCGTCTAAGTCCGGACCTGGAACAGGGATTACCAGGAAATCTAGACATTGTAGTTTCCTATACTATAACGAATGAAAATGAACTAGTAATTGAGTATTATGGTGTATCAGATAAGGATACTATAATCAACTTTACCAACCACTCTTATTTTAATTTAGCTGGCCATAATAGTGGAAGCATTGAGAATCATCAGGTTATGATTGAATCAGGCGAGTTTACATTAACAGATGATAATTTGATTCCTACAGGTGAAATTGCAAAGGTGGATGGTACACCAATGGATTTTCGAAAACTCAAAAAGATAGGAAAAGATATCGAGGCTGATTATCAACCACTACGAGTTGCTGGTGGATATGATCATAATTATGTTTTAAAAACCTCAGAGGATGAAGCTGTTAAGGTTGCAGAACTTTGGGAGGAAAAGAGTGGACGTTGCATGGAGATTTTTACAGATGCGAAAGGACTTCAGTTCTATACTGGTAACTTTATTCTTGGCAATGAAAAAGGAAAAGATGGATATTGTTATCAGAAACGCGATGGAGTTTGTTTTGAAACACAATATTATCCGAATTCCTGCAATATTAGTAGTTTTCCATCCTGTCTAAAAAAAGCAGGGGAACCATTTGAAAGTGTTACAATCTACAGATTCTCAGTGAAAAAATAAAAATTAGGGCTATAGAAACATGGGAGCCACTCACAGTAACGAATAGTGAGTGACTCCCATGTTTCTATAGCCCTTCTCTTTTTAAAATATTAAGAGTAATATATAAAGAAGAAATCATTCATAGGATTACCTATTTTGTACCATAGATACGATCGCCTGCGTCACCTAAACCAGGTAAAATATATCCCTTTTCATTTAAACGTTCATCTAAAGCTCCGATATATACATCAACATCTGGATGAGCTTCCTGTAGTTTTTTAAGTCCTTCTGGTGCTGCGATTAAACACAGAAAACGAATTTTATCAATGCCACGTCTCTTTAGTAATGTAATAGCCGCAATAGCAGATCCACCGGTAGCAAGCATTGGGTCCACAACGAATATTTCGCGGTCAGGAGCGTCAGATGGGAGTTTACAGAAATACTCTACTGGCTCAAGAGTTTCTTCGTTACGGTAAAGCCCTATATGACCTACTTTAGCATTCGGTGTTAGGTTAAGGATTCCATCTGCCATATGCATTCCGGCACGTAGAATTGGAACAACGCATAATTTCTTGCCTTCGATTTCTTTTACAATAGTCTTAGTAAGCGGAGTTTCAACTTCCTTATCAGCAAGCGGAAGATTTCGGCTTGCTTCATAATAGATAAGCATAGTTACTTCAGATACTAAATCACGAAATTCTTTGGTAGATGTGGTTTTCATTCTCATAATACCAATCTTATGTTGGATTAGGGGATGATCCATAATGAAAACATTTGACATAATGATACCTCCAGATATTTATGCATTTCTCATGCACTTAAACTTTTGTTGCAATATTATTCTGCTTACTATGTATTAATATGTGGAAGTTCACAGAATGATATTCATGGCAAGAACGCCCGCTGTTGCGTGCGTCACTATTTCAATTTTTTTCTTACCGACTATTATAACAAAAAGTGATAGTAAAATAAAGAAAAGTTTTAAAGAAAAAACTGGAAAATATTGATTTTATAGCTCAGATTTGTTAGGATATGGGAGACAAAGTGAATCAATGGAAATTAATATACATACTTTTGAGATAGATAACAATTAAAAAGGAGGACATTGTGTGATTGATAAACTCTTTCAAACAGATAGAAAAGGAGCCACAGCGTTAATTGTTGATGACAATCCAGTGAATCTAATCGCAGGTGGAATGATGTTAAAGACTTATGGCCTTATCGTAGAAACAGCAGGAGGCGGAAGAGATGCCTTAGAAAAAGTAGTAGAAAAAGATTATGATATCATTTTTATGGATCTTATGATGCCAGACATGGATGGAATTGAAACCGCAAAACGAATACATAATTTAGTAGGAAAATCAGAACAAGTAATTATAGCAATTTCAGGAGCACTTATTAGTGAAGAGGAGAGAATCGCAACAACGAATGAATTTTCTGATGTGTTAGAAAAGCCATTTGAAGCAGAAAAGCTAAGTCAGTGCTTGAAAAAGTGGATACCGAAGCAAAAATCCAGTAATCTTGTGACAGATTTCAATAAAGGAGAGCAAAGAGATACAACGGAAGTAATGGAATTTGAGGAAATATTTCAACATGTTACAACTTTAGATTGTAAGCTAGGATTGCATTATGCTCTTAATCAGGTTGACAATTACATTCGTATTGCAGAAGCATCAATGAAACAATTGAAACATTCGATATGTAAATTAGAACTTATTACAGGAGAAGAAGAGTATTGTATTGTAGAAGCAGAATGCCATTCTTTAAAAAGTGTATTGAATCATTTGGGTTCAAGAGAATTGGCGGAAGATGCTGCTGTTCTTGGAATAAAAAAATCGAGGGTAGAACAATTGGGTTCTGATAATTTTATATATGAATATTGGGAGAAACAATTAAAGAGATTTCTCATGCGTCTTAACTTATTTTGTAGTGAACTCGAACAAGCGTTAGCCGCATATAATAATAGAAGAAATCCTATGAAAAAAAAGCTTGGGATTTCCACCTGTTCTAAAGATGCAATCGCAAAGCAGCAGGAAAATGTATTATATCGTATCAGTCGTTATGAATATTTTGAAATTATAAATGGATTAAGACTATTGTTAACGATGGTATCGAAAGAGGATCATGATAGGGTTCATCAAGCGATGGAAGCAGCGGAAGAATTTGATTATGAAACTACTGCAAGGTATGTGAAGGAAATTAAGGTTTGAAGGAATTATAGTAAGAATCTAAAAGATATCGAAAAAAAGACAGAGGAGAAGCCCGGTAGAGGGGGAGGGTAACTGCCGGGCTTTGTTTTATGAAAAAAATTATCTTGCTAACAATGTTATGATGTATCTTATATTGATATTATAAGATATGAATATGATGATAGTATGGCTAACTTATGAACATTTTGTGAATTCATAAGTTCGTCTTCATGACTTGTGAGAACTTATTTTTTTATCTTATTTCGAATTTTTACAAACTAACCAAAAATTACAAGACTTTATTAGAGGACTTCGCAAATACTAAAGACAGGTTCAATTCCACCGAAAGGAAATGGGGATATGATGAGTGTATTCAAGAAATTAATACGCAAAGAGTTAGGAGAAGTCAACTACAATAAGTATTTCACATACATTCAAAAAAATCTCAAGAACAAATCACTAGAGAGTAAAGAGGTTTATGAGGATATTTACACTAGGCTTAAGGATAAAGATATTGAATCGATAGCAAGAATGCATGATAGATTAAACGATGCCATGTTACTTGCTTTTCGAATTAGTAAAAACTATATATTTGCCTTAGTATTTTATATTGCTGCCTCTGCATTTATTCTATTGAAAGGTTTAGTACCATTGATTGCGATTACTGCTCTTGGTACTATGAGTGTTCTGTTTCTAGTAAAGACTTATGAATTTGTCATTAATAAATATTGTTTTATTGATGCCCAGATTGTTTTAGTATATAAGTCTGTTTTAGAAAAGATTATTTTGGGTCATGTGAAAAGTCGCAACTTATGACAATAGAATTAATCGCATCGCGTTTTTTCTTTGTTGATGTCCTAAGGATGGTTTATTAGAAATGAAAGGGTTGGCATTTAAAATTAAGTTACAAAATGAAACAAAGTAGGAGAAAGACTGTCATTAATTTTTTAATGACGGTCTTTTTTTGGCGTGTAATTGCAATCAATGTGTAATACTGTTGAAAAATTTTCCTTGTATTGTATCTTAGTTACGGGTATAATAATTGCGTCCATGTGGTGCTTCGTAACAGAAGGTAAAAGGGAATGTGGTGAAAATCCACAGCAGCCCCCGTTACTGTTATTGGAATGAAAATTGCTAAATTGTCATTGTATCTTCTTTGGCGTTAAGGTAATGGCTCCTAACCTTAAAAGAAAGGAATGATATGAGAAGACAGCGATGAGTAAAATGACCATAAGCCAGGAAACCTGCCATATGAGAATGAATCATCTGCACTCGGAGGGAGTTGCGGATAAAAGGAGTAATTATGAAATTAAGTAAAAAGTTATTGGCACTTGGTTTGATTCTAACCATTGCCATGACAGGTTGTGGAACAAAAGCAAGTAATGAAAAAAATGGAGTTACACCTAATCCAACGACGGAGGCGCAAATTACAGTTGAACCTTCACCTAGTGAACAACCAACACCTAGCGCAGAACCAACCATCTCACCAGAAGATACTACTAGTAAAGTAACAACGTATCCTCTCACAATTACCGATTCCACAGGTGCTACTATTACATTTGAAAAAGAGCCTCAAACGATGATATCATTCGCTCCTAGTATCACAGAGACAGTATATGCACTTGAGTTATCAGATAAGTTGATTGGCCGTACTGACTATTGTGATTATCCTTCAGAAGTTTTGACTGTTGAATCCATTGGAGATTTCTATAATCCTGATATTGAGAAGATTGTAAGCCTAGATCCGGATGTTGTAATAGCTTCGTCCTTATGGACAGAAGATGTAATTCAGAAATTCAAGGAAGTTGGAATTACTATTGTTGTACTCAATGAAGATGAAGAGGTTGATGGTATCTATAATACGATCGACTTAATTGGTAAGATATTTAATAATCAGGAAAATTCAGCTAAACTTATTGAGACAATAAAAGCTCAATTAGAAGATGTAACAATGAAAGTTGCCTCACTTCCAAAGAAAACTGTATATTATGTGGTTGGGTTTGGAGAATATGGTGATTTTACAGCAGGAGGAGATACCTTTACTGGAGATATATTAACACTTGCAGGCGGAGATAATATTGCGGGAAATGTTAGTGGGTGGTCTTATACATTAGAGAGTCTTATTGAGGCAGACCCAGAGGTGATTATTATTGATTCTAGTATGAAAGATAGTTTTATTTCCAGCAAAAACTATAAAAATTTAAGTGCTGTTAAGAATAATCAAGTTTATGGTATCGATAAAAATTTACTGGAGCGTCAAAGTTATCGAATTGCTGAGGGAGTTGAGCTAGTAGCTAAATTACTACATCCGGAAGTGTTTCAATAGATGCTTAAGGTTGTGAAAATGAAAAAACGATTTTCACTATTAATGAATGGTCATACCAGATCTGTAAGAAGATATGGTATGCATTGGGTGTTAGTATGAACAAAAGAAAGATAACATTTTATTATATATTTTTTATCTTGTTGCTGCTTGCTACGATTGTGGTCACAGCATCGGTTGGATCAGCCAACATAACCATATACGATAGCCTTAGGGTACTTCTTAGTAGAATACCACTAATAAGAAATTTCATAGAAAGTTCAAATATCCCTGAGAATTATATAACGATTGTATGGAATATCCGTATTCCAAGAATCATACTCTCTGGATTAAGCGGAGCTTCTCTTGCATTAGTCGGTGCTTGTTTTCAGGGGTTATTTCGTAATCCACTTGCAGATCCTCAGATACTTGGTATTTCCTCTGGTGCAGCACTTGGGGCTACGTTAGCTGCACTAAGCGGAATGACAATGTCTTTCTTTGGTCTAGGTGTTATTGGGGCTTTTGCCTTTGTAGGTGCTTTGATTACTGTTTTATTAGTATACCGAATTGCATTTACTGGTAGTACCGGATCAGTTACTCATATTGTGTTAACTGGTACTGCCATCAGCTCTATGCTATCTGCCATCATTTCTTTGCTAATGAGTATTCGGAGAGAGCAGATAGAAAAGGTATATATGTGGACACTTGGAAGCTTTTCTGCGGCAAGTATGGAAAAAGTAGGTTTTCTTTTTCTATTTTTTATCGTCTGCGCTACGATAATTATAGTTTTTGCAAGAGATTTAAATATTATTGCAACTGGGGAAGAAACTGCTGAGAGTCTTGGAATTGATACTATGAAAGTAAAAAGAACATTGATCATAGTAGGTTCACTTTTGGTTGCCGCTTGTGTTTCGGTATGTGGAATTATTGGTTTTGTCGGATTAATCATACCACATGTGATACGATTGTTACTTGGTCCAAGGCATGAGAGGTTATTGCCATTTAGTTGTTTCTTTGGTGCCTTTTTCTTAATTGTCTGTGATACCTTAGCGAGAACACTAAGAGCACCTGGAGAATTGCCGGTCGGAGTAATTACTGCTATATTTGGAGCACCATATTTTTTATTGTTACTATATCGTGACAGGAAAAGGATGGTGTAAGATGGATAAACATCAAACAATACAAGTAAATGAATTATCCTGGCAACCACAGAAAGAGGAGGACGCAATTTTAAAAGAGATATGTACGACATTTTTACAAGGAGGGTTTTACGGTATCTTGGGGCCGAATGGATCTGGAAAAACCTCATTTATTCGTCATATTTTAAGATTGTTGCCAATAGATTCTGGAAGTGTATTACTTGAAAATAAGGAAGTTTCAAGTTATAAACGCAATGAATTAGCGAAAAGAATGTCTCTAGTCCCACAGAATACGAACATTGAAACAAGATTTAATGCATACGAAATCGTCATGATGGGTAGAGCACCATATCAAAAAAGGTTTCAGGCAGTTAGTGATAAGGATAGAGAAATTGTAAATGAAGCGATGAAGATGACGAACTGCTACAACTTGCGAGATGCTATTTTTACTAGATTAAGTGGTGGAGAAAAACAAAGGGTAATTACAGCAAGAGCAATCGCTCAACAAACACCTTGGCTATTTTTAGATGAACCGGTAGCGCATCTAGATGTTCGGTATCAAATGGAACTAATGAAATATTTAAAGAAGTTAAATGATACGAAGAATACCTCGATTATTACAGTACTTCATGATATCAATTTGGCTGCGAGATATTGCAAACAAATTGTTTTGATGAAGGATGGAAGGATCATTGCAGCAGGAGAGACAAAACAAGTATTAACAATTGAGAATTTGAATCAAGTATTTGAAATCCCGTTCTGTGCAATAGAGAATGAAATATTAGGTGGTAATTATTTTGTTCCGATTCCCACTTAGATAGGAAGAAAGTATCATAATAAATAAAAAATTATAATTGTCTCATTGCAATGCCATAACGAAAGCAGATGTAGTGTGAAAAGATGTTATTATTTAAGAATAACTAAAAAAAATCCTCTGGAAGATGTTTTTTCAGAGGATTTTTTTAGTTTGTCCTTAAGTGCCATTAAGTTGCTTATTGTGATTCTTCTCTTAATTTATATCGTTTTTTTGCCTTATAACTATGTTTCTTTGAAAACATAGCTTTGTCTGCAAGTAGTATTGCCTGCTCAATTCTAAAATCTTTCGTTACCGGGCCAATCCAAGTTCCGATACTTAAAGAGACAAGATATGGCTTATTTGATATTTGGTTATAACAATCTAGATAGTCCTTTATTTGAAGCGGGGCTTTTAATGTGACATTTTCTTCTTTCTCTATAAGAGCAAGCAGTATAAATTCATCTCCTCCATAACGAAAGCATTTACTATATGGAAGATCAGGGGATAGAATCGCTTTAGCACAAACTTTAATCGCATTATCTCCTTCAAGGTGACCATACGTATCATTAATCTTTTTTAAATTATCCAAATCTCCAAGGATTACAAGGAGGTTTTTATGTTGTATGATTGCTTGTTCGATAAATTCTTGGCTGTAGATGCAATAACCATTTCGATTATAAAGTTTAGTAAGGCTATCAACTTCGGCTAATTTCTCTAATTGTTTATTTGTCCATTTTAGATTATTTTTTACTCTTAAGTTTTCCAATGCAGTATTTATATTTCGTATCCAATCACGAAAACATCGATCGTAGGTAGCAACACGATTATGATATCCTAAGGTTGCATAACCAAAACAACGGTCATAAAAATGAAGAGGTACAAAATAATAGATGGAAGGGTTATCTCTTTTCTCCCATAAAGCTGGAAGCATAATTGAAGTAGAAAACGTATTATCTTGATGGCAGAAGGCTTCCTGATTCTTTTCTAAATATAAGTTCATTCTCTCTGTATAGCCATCCACAAGGTAATGTTTTGATGGGCTCTGATTAAAGCCAATGCTATCCCAATTCTCGCATAAGGAGATATAAAATGAGTCATAGTTTCCAATTTGAAATACATACCAACTAACCGTTGCAAGACAATCCATCAAATCTTCTGAAGAAATCAATTCTTCCATCATATAGTTATAATTGCTATAAAAATCAGTTAGGTGATCATAATCACTGCCTTTAAACTCGGCAGTTTCTATAATTTTTTTAGATGGATTACATCCACAACTTTCTCCAAATAGCAACTTAGCAGTATCATCTGTATCTACCGGGAGATTGAGGCCCTCCATTCGATTTATTAGTGTTAACATAGCTCTGATACCAAGCTGTTCATTTTTTAATTCAGTAGAAGTAATACTTGGATTATGAAGAATACCTTCTATGATGGAATCATATCCTGTTACAGCAATATCCTGAGGTACTTTAATACCATGTTTTTGTAATTCACTACAAACGTTAATGGCCATAGCATCAGAGGCACAGACTATCACATCCGGTCTTTTATGTATGCTGTGAAGGATGGTCTCAACAACTGTTTGTCCCATCTCATACCAGAAATCACCGTAAAAGATATAATCCTCGATGATTGATATATTATTCTTTTCTAGGGCCTTAAGACACCCTTGTAATCGGCGTACGGCATGTTGATGTTCTTTGGGACCTGTCATTATGGCAAAGTTTTGATAACCATGAGTCTTGATAAGATGTGATACCAATAATTCCATCGAGGCTTCATCAGGATAACAAACACTTTCAAAATCGGATAGTTCCCAATCAATGGACAGGACAGGGCCTTTGAAGTGTTCTTTTATTTTTTGTACAAGTTTTGATACGAGGCCAGGATTTCTTAGGGTATCCGGAATAATAAGGATTCCATCCAATAAGTGATATTGAATCATATTAAAAATATTAGCTTCACCTGTTTGATATACTTCCTTTGCATATTCCTTTGTAAAGGTTGAAAATACTACTACATCATATTGATATTTTAAAGCAACAGTCTCAATACCAGTGAGCAACTGTTGCTGATAGACATATTCAACTTGCGATGTTAATATCCCAATCATTTTACGCTGCTTTGGCATGAGTACCCTCCTTTATTTAGTCACGATCTTAAGGATAATATTATGTACAATGAGTAAGTTTACTTCTTTTATAAATGTATCAGCGAGCCAATATATCATCAATTACTGGTTTTTATGAGACTAGTACATATGTACTATAATTATAAAACATATTATACTAATTTACAACAAAATTTGGGAATTTATTCTGTATGTCATAACTGGTAATTACTTCATCAAAACCATGAAGTAAACGATACCAAGAATTCCAAGCAACATAATAAAGAATGTGATTTCTTTCTTCGTAATTACTTATAGTAAATACACTTTAATAATGATAAAATAAATA
>JAEWHR010000183.1 GCA_023387655.1 Bacillota bacterium | reverse complement strand
CAAAGAACATCGTCAGAAACAAAAAAAGTGTACCAAAATGGATAGATATATATTCTAAATCATTTTGGTACACTTTTTTTCATGCTTTTCTTTCCTGTCAAAACAGGATAAAATTAAACTAAATTTGCTTTCAATGCTTCGATTAATTCTTCATATTCCTGATCAGTTAATGTTTTTTGCTTAGGGTCCATGGCAAATGTGCCGCCCCATTCAAACTCATCCTTATACTTAGGAACAAGATGGAAGTGAAGATGATGTCCAGTATCACCGTAGGCACCATAGTTTATCTTATCTGGGTGAAATGCGTTATGAATAGCAGTCGCTACCTTATTCACATCTGCAAAAAATGCATTACGCTCTTCTTCGGATAATTCAATCATTTCGCTAACATGAAATTTACTTGCAACAATACATCTTCCCTTATGGCTTTGCTCTTTAAAAAGATAAACCTTGGATGCAGGTAATTCACAGATTTTGATGCCGAATTTCGCAACTAATTCTCCTTCAGCACAATAAGAACAATTTGAGTCAAACATAGTGGGTCCTCCTAATAATATATATGTGAACAAAGGTCGTTAGAAATCAGGCTCTTTGTTTCATTTTAATTTATCATTGCATATCGTATCGTAAATTAGATGCGGTATTGCAATTACATTATATTTAATCTGCAATTAATGAAGAGATTACATAGGTATAGATATCAGAGCTTTTTTGCTTCCAATTGTTACAGATAAGATTTGCTTCCCGCTCAGTTGGAACGGATAGTTTTAAATCAATAATAGCGCTTGATCCTTCCATAACACGAAGGTGTGCAATAAACTCATCTTTTTTTACCTCATAATAATCAGCGAGAGTAGATACCTCCTCACGCAAACTGTATTTATGTTCTTTGAGATAAATATCAATGTCGTCGCGGATGGCTTGTGCAATCGTATTGCTAAAAAAGGAAAGTGTTTCTTTACCGGAGTCAGTAATCTGATAAAGAGAGCTATTTCTAATTGTTTCAGCACTAATGTATTGATCGTCAATTAACTCGGAAATTGTTTGTTGAATATTGAAATAATTCGTATATTCTTTTTCTAGTATAAAATTGGTTAACTGACCATTCGTTAATGGAAAGTCCACCTTGTCTAAAATATATAGTACAATTAATTTGTAAAGCATCAGAGTTTCCGCTTGCATTATTGTTCTCCCTTCTATTCGAGATTGGTTCGAATGTATTTTCCTTGGTACGAGTTACGTTTTTTTAATTCCTGAGAAATGGTATTCAAAACGAGTCGCTTGTTTCCACTCCATATTGGTGCGATTAGTAGATTTTTTGGCCCATCCCCAGTTATTCTGTGGATAACAATATTAGGTGGTAGGTGCTCCAAACATTCTACTAAAACATTGATATAGTCTTCTAGATTTAAAAGTGAAAATAGCGCTGGGTTCTTAGCATAGAGCGTTTCCAATTCGGTATGCTTTAAAACATGCATGAGCTGTAACTTGATACCGTGTATTGGAAGATTTGCTAAATAATCTATGGTGGATAGCATCATTTCTTTGCTTTCGCCAGGTAAACCAAGTATTACATGAACAATAACCGGGATATTAATCATAGATAAACGACGTAAAGCCTCTTCGAAAATAGGAAGGGGATAACCACGTCGTATTAATTTGGCACTGTCTTCATGAATGGTTTGGAGCCCAAGTTCAATATAGATAGGTTTTTTTTCATTTAATTCAGCAAGGAGTTTTAGAACCTCATCAGGTAAACAATCTGGTCTGGTTGCAATGGATAGGGCAAGGATGTCTTTGTGTTCTATTGCTTCTGTAAAAATAGAACGAAGGTAAGACACTTTAGCATAGGTATTGGTATATGCTTGAAAGTAAGCAACATAACGGTTACTTTTCACCTTTTTTGCTACCCGACTTTTTGCCTCTTCAATCTGCTCTGTAATTGATAAATGATTACTGGCGGCAAAATCACCAGAACCACCTGAGCTACAAAAGATGCAACCCCCAGTCCCTAAAGTTCCATCTCGATTCGGACAAGTCATACCACCGTCTAAGGAAAGCTTGTATACCTTATCACCGAATTCTTCCTTATAATATGCGTCTAAGGAGTAATAACGCTTATCCTGCCATAAATTCATAACATCATCCTTTATATAAATGGAACTTAATACTTTATTGGATTTTCTATAAAGAAGCAAATTCAAGACTATAAATAAAACTTACGTTTTAGACATGCCTTTTGCTCTTTGATATAATCACTTTTTAATATGTGCCTTCACAGCATTACTTACAACTTCACAAACACGTTTGTCAAATGCTTCTGGCATTATAAAATCTTCATTTAATTCCTCATCGCTTACTAAGCTAGCAATCGCATTAGCAGCCGCAAGTTTCATCTCTTCAGTTATTTGTGTTGCACGCCCCTCTAATGCTCCTTTAAAGATTCCAGGGAAAGCAATTACATTATTGACCTGATTAGGGAAATCACTTCTTCCAGTTCCGACAACTTTAGCACCGGCCTTTTTTGCAAGGTCTGGCATAATTTCTGGTACAGGGTTTGCCATAGCAAATAGAATGGAGTCTTTATTCATAGAAGAAACCATTTCTGGAGTAACGATATTAGGAGCCGAAACTCCGATAAAGATATCGGCACCCTTTAAGGCATCAGCAAGTGTTCCACTAGCTCCTTCTAGGTTGGTTACTTCCATCATGTCTTTTTGCATCCAATTTAGATTTTCTGTTTCTTTTGATAGAATACCAACTTTATCACAAAGAGTAAGATGGCGAAATCCAAAATTTAATAGAAGTTTAGCAATTGCAATTCCAGCACTACCTGCTCCATTTACAACTACCTTGCAATCTTCTTTTATTTTTCGGGTAACTTTTAAAGCATTGATAATACCGGCAAGTACAACGATTGCAGTACCATGCTGATCATCATGAAAGACAGGAATTGAGAGCTGCTCTTTTAATCTGGATTCGATTTCAAAACATCTTGGTGCAGAGATATCTTCAAGATTAATACCGCCAAAAGCGGGAGCGATATGAACTATTGTTTTAATTATTTCTTCGGTATCTTGTGTATCTAAACAAATAGGAAATGCGTTAACGCCACCAAACTCTTTAAAAAGGACACATTTTCCTTCCATGACAGGCATTGCTGCGTGTGCACCAATATTGCCAAGTCCAAGAACGGCGCTACCATCACTAACTACTGCAACAGTATTTGCTTTGATTGTGTATTTATAAGCAGCTTCTGTATCGTTTGCGATCTCTTTACAAGGTTCTGCAACACCTGGAGTATAGGCAAGTGCTAAATCTTCTCGTGATTTTACTTGACATTTTGATGTCGTTGCCAATTTTCCGTTCCATTCTTCGTGCAATTTAAGTGCTTTTTCGTTAAGTGTCATAACACTTCCTCCAAACTTTGTGTATTAACTCTTTTTAATGATAGATAATCTTTCTATCATTCTCCCAAATATATGGGCTATACTTTCATAATAATAACACTTAGTACAGGGTAAATCAAGTTGAAAGCTTGGGAATAGGAATAGTACAATCTTGTGTAGTCTAAGACTGCTGTAAAAAAATACTTTTCTTTTTTAGCAAATAGTGTATAATAAAAATATCATAAGAAATGTCTCTAGGACACATCATTTTTTCTATATCATTTCTCAACCAATCCTAAGATAGATTAGTTTAATAAAAGGAGCAGAATGAATGAGTAATTTGTATGAAACAAAATCGCTTTCTGAATTGCGTGACATTGCGAAGGAAAAAGGTATGAAGAGTATTACCGCATTACGCAAGCAGGAACTGATTGATGCATTGAATGCATTGGAGAACGGACAAGAAACAAAAGCCTCCATAAATAAAAGTACGGATATTAACCCTATAATGTTGGGTATGCAAGAAGAAAAAAAGACAACAGAGGATACAAAACACAGTGTAGAAAATCGTAGTATGGAATCCTCTCGCATGCAAGAAAATCGAAACAACGTGATACGCAGGGTTCCTGAGCAGAATCGTGCAGAACAAAATCGTCAACATGAATTATCAAAAGGGTTGGAACAATCAAAGGGAAATGATAATGGCCGAATGAGTGAGAGCTATCGCAGTAATGAAGGTCGAAGCATGGATAACCGCAATTTAGAAAATAGAAACAACGAAAATCGAAGCTATGAAAATAGAAACAATGATAACCGCAGTAATGAAAATAGAAACGATAATCGCAGTGAAAATAGAGGCAATGATAATCGTAACAACGAGATGCTAAGAAATTATGATAACCGTAGAACGTTGGAAAATCGTAGACCAATGGATAACCGCAGATTTAATGATAACCGTGGATATAACGAATCAGATCGTGTAGTTAGGATAAATCCATCCAATGAAAATACGGGGAACCAATCTGTGGATATGGGATATAATAGCTCTTCTTCCACCGATCGTTTCCTTTCACAGGCCAATCAACAAGAAGAGAAACTTCCTATTGATATGGAACAATTGGATTCTGGTGAAACCAAGGAAGGAATTCTAGAGGTATTATCCGATGGATATGGATTTATCCGATGTGATAATTTTTTACCTGGAGAAAATGATGTTTATGTATCACCTGCACAGATAAGAAGATTTAATCTTAAAACTGGTGACATCATAGTAGGAAACACTAGAATACGTAATCAAAACGAAAAATTCAGTGCTCTTCTTTATATCAAGTACATTAATGGGTTACATCCTTCTGATGCAGTAAAACGCAAGAAATTCGAAGATTTAACACCAATCTTTCCAAATGAAAGAATCCATCTTGAAACACCTGGTTGTCAAGTAGCGATGCGCATGGTTGATTTGATATCACCAATTGGTAAAGGACAAAGAGGTATGATCGTTTCCCAGCCTAAAGCAGGTAAGACCACCTTATTAAAACAAGTTGCAAAGGCAATTACAAGAAATCATCCAGAGATGCATCTGATAATTTTATTAATTGATGAACGACCTGAGGAAGTTACAGATATTAAAGAGTCAATCGAAGGTGGTAATGTAGAGGTAATCTACTCAACATTTGATGAATTACCAGAAAATCATAAACGAGTGTCTGAAATGGTTATAGAACGTGCAAAACGTCTAGTAGAGCATAAGAAAGATGTCGTTATCTTATTGGATAGTATTACAAGACTTGCTAGGGCATATAACTTAACTGTACAAGCTAGCGGACGAACTTTATCTGGTGGTCTAGACCCTGCAGCGCTTCATATGCCTAAGAAATTTTTTGGAGCAGCAAGAAATATGAGAGAAGGCGGTAGCCTCACTATTTTGGCAACGGCGCTAGTTGAGACGGGTAGTCGAATGGATGATGTTGTATTTGAAGAATTTAAGGGAACTGGTAATATGGAACTTGTTCTAGATCGTAGTTTATCTGAAAAACGAATCTTCCCAGCAATCGACCTTCCAAAGTCTAGTACACGTCGTGACGATCTTTTGTTAACTTCTGCTGAGATGGAGGCAAATTATCTTATGAGAAAAGCGTTAAATGGACTGAAATCAGAAGAAGCAGTAGAACGAATTATACAAATGTTTGTCAATACGAACAACAATGCAGAATTCGTGGAAATGATTAAGAAAACAAAAATATAAGCAATATTAGAGTAATAAATATAAAAAAATACGATTTCAGTAGACAATAAAATATGGAATGGGTATTGCAATTCGAGTAGTCATATGCTATAATAAGAAAGCTGTTTATTTGAATGAACAAGTTTCCTCTTTGTTGAAGAGGAACTATCATAGGAATCGGATATAGAGAGGTGAAAATAATGCAAGAAGCTATTCAACCAAAGTACTATCAGGCAAAAGTTACATGTAACTGCGGTAATGAGTTCGTAACTGGATCTACTAAGCCAGAGATCCACGTGGAAGTTTGTTCAAAGTGCCATTCTTTCTACACAGGCCAGCAGAAAGCTGCTGCTGCTCGTGGTGCAATTGACAAGTTCAACCGTAAGTACGGTTTAAACAACTAGTTTTAGAGATAATATTGCATAAAATCAGGTTGAGGTTGTATAATCTCAACCTATTTTTAAATTGTAAATATATGGGATGCCAAACTCAGGTAAAAACATGGCAGGAAAGAGGGATGTGGATGAAATCATCAGGTATTGGTGGTCAGGCAGTTTTAGAAGGCGTTATGATGAAAAATAAAGAGCAATACGCCGTGGCTGTTCGTAAACCCGACAATGAAATTGCTGTAGAGATTAAGGAATACCAAGGTATCGGAAATGGAAATAAGATTATCAAGGCCCCAATTATCAGAGGTGTTGTTGCGTTTGCAGACTCCATGATTCTTGGTGTTAGAGCGTTAACATATTCTGCCTCATTTTATGAGGAAGAAGAGGAAATAAAAAAGGACTCTAAGAAAAACGAGGGGATTCTCTCCTTCTTTGTTGTGTTATTCTCCATCTGTATTGCTATCGGTCTATTCGTTGCACTACCAATGTTTTTATCTGAACTATTTTCTAAATTTATTACGTCTTCTATTGTGCTTGGTATTATAGAAGGTATTATTCGTGTATTATTGTTAGTAGGATATATTGTTGCAATTTCATTTATGAAGGATATTAATCGTACCTTTATGTATCATGGTGCGGAGCACAAGACGATTAACTGTATCGAACGTGGTTATGACTTAACGGTATCAAACGTGAAAAAGCAATCAAGAAAACATAAAAGATGCGGAACAAGTTTCATTCTTTTTGTTGCATTTATCAGTATTATTGTATTTTTATTTATACGAGTTGACCAAATTTGGTTACGTGTAGTTTTAAGAATATTATTGATTCCAGTAGTTGCAGGAATTTCCTATGAATTAATAAGATATGCCGGAAGTCATGACAATGCCCTTGTTACAATAATTAGTTCACCAGGCATGTTAATGCAACGTCTTACAACGAAAGAACCTGATGATGGAATGATTGAAGTAGCTATTGCATCGGTAGAGGCTGTTTTTGATTGGCAAGGATATCTTAACGGAGTAAAGCAAAAAGGTTCCAAACGAAAACATTCCAATAAAAAAGGGAAAAACCATGGAAAATCAAACGGCAAGACAAAAGACGATACAGAAGATATCGATGTAGAAGTAATTGCAGCGAATGTAGATGTTGAAAACGAAGCCGTTATAAATAAGAGCAAGCAAGTTACAAAAAAGGACGAGAACAATAAGAAGGTATCTTCAAGCTCTAATAAGATAAATTCAAAAATGAAGTCTGATATAAATAATCAGGTGAAGTCTGAGAGAAAAGAAGAGGAAGAAATTCTTACAAAGGCAGACAATATTGAGAGCCAAGATAATAAGAGCGATCACAATGAAAAATCTGCCGGGAAAGAGGTTTCTTTGGAAGAATTTAAAAATTTGGATAAACTATTATATGAAACGTCCGAAGTAGGAGTAGAAGAAAAGCAAAGTAAGTTAAAAGAGCGAGTACGCGTTCCAGAGCAGGCGGTGCTAAGTTCTACTGAGATCGCAGCTTCTCTAGAGCCTACGGAGGAGGAAGAAGACGAAATCTTGCGTGCACTTGATAAGTATTTTTCCAGTGGGAAAGATGCATAGCAATTAGGATAAATAATGAAATTTTTTCATTTAGCATGTTTGCGTCTGGGCTGCAAAGTGTTCTAGTACGCTTAAACCAAACTTTGTATGCATAAAGAGCAGTACAGAAATTAGGAAACATATTAAGGAATGATAATGTCGAATATAACTTATGAGAGTGCATTGAGGGAGGGAAGTGACCTCCTTCAGGCTGTAGGCATCTATGATGCAGAATTAGACGCTTGGTATTTGCTTGAGCATGTAACCGGGTTTAGAAGAGTTGACTATATGATTCGGGCTAGAGAAGATATGCCGATAGATTGGTATGAACACTATCAGCAACTTCTTAAAAAGAGGGCCTTGCATATTCCGTTACAGTATCTTACTGGAAGTCAGGAATTTATGGGGCTTTCTTTTCGTGTCAATGAATCTGTTTTAATTCCAAGGCAAGATACTGAGCGATTAGTGGAAGAAGTCTTAAAAGAAAGTAAGAATAAGGACGTCTTAGAACTTTGTACGGGTTCCGGGTGTATTATTGTTAGTCTTGCAAAACTTGGTAACTTAAATAAAGCGGTAGCTGTTGATATTTCAAGAGAAGCGATTCAAGTTGCACAAGAAAATGCAAGAGATAACGATGTTTCGGTTACCTACCTACAGAGTGATATGTTCGAAAATGTTTTTGGAACATTCGATGTGATAGTTTCAAATCCACCATATATTGAGTCAGAGGTTATTGAGGGGTTAATGCCAGAAGTAAAAGATCATGAACCACGGATTGCCCTTGATGGTGATGTAGATGGATTAAAATTCTATCGGATATTAGCAAAAGAATCAGGAAGATTTTTAAGAAACAATGGTAAAATTTATCTAGAAATTGGCTGCAATCAAGCAGCGTCAGTGAGTAAATTATTAATTCAAAATGGATTTACCCAAATTAATGTGGTAAAAGATTATGCTGGTTTGGACCGTGTGGTTAGCGCAGTGTATGAGGGTGAAGTCAAATAAAAGGAGTTAAAAAGATGTTAGTGAGAAATATTAGGAATATAGAGATGGTTTTTCTCTAGCTGCGCAAACTAATATAACATAAACGAGAATTTGATTCGCATTTTCTCATAAGTAATAGTATTATGACTATGGAAGATTATGAACTGGATAGATGTTAAGAGGAATAACTATACCAGTGTTAATAAAAAGCGCAAAGAGCTAGAATAGAGGTTAACATGTTTGATAAATTAGAAGATCTATTAATACGATTTCAAGAAATCCAGAATGAATTAAATGAACCAACTGTAACGAATGACCAATCGAGATTTCGTAAATTAATGAAAGAGCAAAATGATCTTGGCGAAATTGTAGAAAAATATCTTGAATATAAGCAAACCAAGAAAAACATTGAAGAAAGCTTGGAGATACTAGAAGAAGAGAGCGATGAAGAGATGCGCGAACTTGCGAAAGAAGAGTTATCTACAAGCAAAGCAAATCTAGTAGTAATAGAAGATCAACTTAAGATATTATTACTACCAAAGGATCCAAATGATTCAAAGAACGTTATTGTTGAAATCAGAGGAGGAGCCGGTGGAGATGAAGCTGCTTTATTCGCTGCAGAACTTTTCCGTATGTACTCCAAATATGCTGAAACAATGCGTTGGAAAATTGATATGATGAACTTAAATGAAAATGGTATCGGTGGTTTTAAGGAAGTAATCTTTATGATTAATGGGCAAGGTGCTTACTCAAAACTTAAGTATGAAAGTGGAGTACATCGTGTACAGAGAATTCCAGTAACAGAATCAGGTGGTAGAATTCATACTTCAACGGTAACTGTTGCTATTATGCCAGAGGCAGAAGAAGTAGACGTAGAACTAAATATGAATGATTGTCGTTTCGACGTGTTCCGTTCATCAGGTAACGGTGGTCAGTGCGTTAATACTACTGACTCTGCAGTAAGATTAACTCATATTCCTACAGGTATCGTAATCTCTTGTCAAGATGAGAAATCTCAGTTAAAGAACCGTGACAAGGCATTAAAGGTATTACGTGCAAGATTATATGAGTTGGAACTTGAAAAGGCTCATGATGCAGAGGCAGCTGCTAGAAAGAGTCAAGTAGGAACTGGAGATCGTTCTGAAAAGATACGTACGTATAATTTCCCACAGGGACGTTGTACTGATCATAGAATTAAACTTACTAGCCATCGTTTGGATGATATCATGAACGGTGATTTACAAGAAATAATTGATAGCTTAATTGCAGCAGATCAAGCAGCAAAGCTTTCCAATATGCAGGAAGAATATTAAACCGCAAAGAGGTAAATTGTATAGGAGACAGCTATGTTTCAGAAAAAAAGAAGGTTTTCAACAACGAGAATGATTGCATTTGGTTTTTTAGCAGGGATTGTACTAGGCACCTTGTTACTATCTCTACCAATTGCCACTAGAGTAGGAATTGTCACGCCGCTTGAAGATTCATTCTTTACTGCTACAACATCCATCTGTGTGACTGGACTTACAACTGTAACGATGGCAGAACATTGGAGTTTTTTCGGTCAGTTTGTAATTCTGTTCTTAATTCAGTTTGGCGGGTTGGGCGTTGTAACCTTCACTACAACAATATTTTTACTTCTCGGAAAGAGAGTAAAATTATCAGACAGACTGTTAATTCAAAATGCTTATAATATTGATACTTTGTCTGGTCTAGTAAAACTTACGAAAAAGATTATAAAGTTTACTCTGATTGTAGAAGGGATAGGAGCATTATGCTACTCAATTCAATTTATACCAGAGTATGGATTTGTGGATGGTGTATGGTATTCCATTTTTCATTCCGTATCGGCATTTTGTAATGCTGGTATTGACTTAATTGGAGATAGTAGTTTTGCTCAATATCGTGATAACCTATTGATTAACTTAGTAACGATGGGATTAATTGTCCTTGGTGGTATTGGTTTTCCGGTATGGTGGGATGTACTTCATATCACAAAACAGGCAATTAAAAAAGAAATTAAAGTTCGTTCCATGTTTCGAAGGTTAACCTTACATTCTAAAATTGTGATTACATTTACAGCAGGTATGATAGTGCTAGGGGCAGTGTTAACCTTAATATTAGAATATAATAATCCAGCAACCATTGGGGAACTCTCCTTTGGAAAGAAGATGCTAAGTTCACTCTTTCAATCAGTTACTACTAGAACTGCAGGTTTTGCAACAATACCGCAACAAAATTTTAAAGATGCCACGAGCATATTGTATTTAGTTTGGATGTTTATTGGAGGTTCTCCTTCTGGTACAGCAGGAGGAATCAAAACAGTAACGGTGGCGGTAATCTTACTTTCTACGATTTCTATTATACGTGGGAAAAAAGACATCGAAATATTTCAAAGAAGAATTTCAGATCAATATTTAAAAAAAGGTCTTGCAGTAGTAACCGTCAGCTTTTTGGTACTAGTTGTAACTACCATTGCTTTAACTGCAATTCAAAATAGTAGCTTTTTAGATACTCTTTATGAGACAACCTCAGCCATTGGTACAGTTGGTCTTACCAGAAATATGACAGGAAGTTTGAAGACTGCAGGTAAAATTCTAGTTATGATAACAATGTATCTAGGACGTATTGGTCCTATTACGATGGCACTTGCAATTAATGCAAGTAAACATCATGGAGAAAAATCCTTACCAGAAGGAAAAATATTGGTAGGTTAGTATGTATTTAACATTTTCATACTTTATATCCAACACGACCACATCATAGAGTAGATGTGGTACGCAGTGAGTGTAGTGAGGGATTATTAGGAGGAAGCTATGGCAAGAAAAGAATTTGTAGTTTTTGGTTTAGGACGCTTTGGTAAAAGTGTAGCAACAACGCTTGCAGAAGGCGGATGCGAAGTAATGGTTGTAGATAATGATGAAGATAAAATTCATGAAATTGCCGACTATGTAACTTATGCGGTACGAGCAGATGTAACAGAAGCGGAAGCATTAGAAAGTCTTGGTCTAAGAAATTTTGATGGGGCAGTGATTGCTATCGGTGAGAACCTAGAGGCAAGTGTAATGGTAACGATACTTGTAAAAGAGTTAGGTGTACCATATGTACTTGCAAAGGCTCAAAATGAGTTGCATGCGAAAGTGCTTAAGAAGGTTGGAGCAGATATGGTTGTATTTCCGGAAAAAGAAACCGGGATTCGTATCGCAAACAATTTGATGATGGGGAACTTCTTTGATGCGATTGAGTTATCTTCTACCTTTAGTATGATGGAACTTGATATCTTACAAGAATGGATCGGTCATTCTTTACGTGAATTAAATTTACGTGCAAAAAATAAGATTAACGTAATTGGAATCAAAAGAGATGATCAGCTCAATATCAATCCAGATGCTGATATGCCTCTTGAAAGAAATGATGTATTAGTTATCATTGGTAAGAATGAGATATTAAATAAATTAGCGAACCAGTAAATAACGGGCAAGCCAAGTGGTTATAAGGTTCTAGAAAAATAAACAAGTGATTTGTATTAACGCACATAGCTGCGATTGGTATAAAAGCAGAGTAGAAGTGAGGAATATATGATTACTAGTTCATCCAATAGTCAAATCAAAAACTTGATGAAACTTCAAAAACAGAGTAAGGCTAGGAACGAGCAGGGTGTATTTATCTGCGAGGGAAAGAAAATGTTCGAAGAAGTTGCTAGCCAAAAGCGTAATCTAATACAGAAGGTGTATCTAGCAGAGAGTTATTATTCTCAATATGCGAAACAAGATCCAGCATACTTACGGGATTTGGATTATGAGGTGGTATCCGATCAGGTTATGAAGGAATCATCAGAGACTATCACACCCCAAGGAATTTTAGCCATTGTAAAACAGCCAACGTATCGCCTTAGCGATATGATCTCTGGAGAATCCATCCGATTACTTTTGTTAGAAGATATCAGAGATCCAGGAAATTTAGGGACAATGGTAAGAACCGCTGAGGGAGTAGGAATGTCAGGTATTATACTTAGTAAAGATAGCGTAGATATGTTTAACCCAAAGGTGATTCGTTCTACAATGGGAGCTATATTTCGTGTACCTTTCTTTTATGCAGAAGATTTTTTGGCTTGTCTTAATCAAATCAAAAGCGAAGGAATTAACATTTATGCAGCACATCTACAAGGTGCGGTATGGTATGATGAAGTATCATACCAGGGAAAGTCTGCAATTCTTATCGGTAATGAGGCAAATGGATTAAGCGATGCTGCAAGCTCACTTTCTACACAGCGAATAAAAATACCGATGGAAGGAAATGTAGAATCCCTAAATGCAGCTATTGCAGCAGCTATACTAATGTATGAATCATATCGACAAATTCGAAACAGGTAAGCCTAGTTTAAGAATTGAGGATTACTTTGATAGAAAACAGTTTAATATGATATCAGATTTTTCTGAAGCTTTTACTCTATGGAGTTGGTAAATTCCATAGAGTAAAAGCTTCTTTTTTTGGTTCTGTGTAAAGTCTTTGGTATGAATATTGGTTCTGTGTAAAGTCTTTGGTATAAATATTGGTTCTGTGTAAAGTCTTTGGTATGAATATTGGTTCTGTGTAAAGTCTTTGGTATGAATATTGGTTCTCTGTAAAGTTTTTGGGTACGATTATTCATAATCATGCTCCATTACTGGATATAGAGCTATTTTTATACGAGGTGGTAGCAAATTGACTTAGATTTATGTATCTTTCTCTTATATTTTGTACATGGGGGAATAGAGTAGTCACGTTTTGTCAAACTGTGACTAGCGGTTTATCTTTTCAAAGATTAATTTCTTAGATATAATGAATGTAAAATTATGGAAAGGACAAACCACCATGAAGTTCATCGAGAGTTTTTACGATAATTATACGTTCTTGTACATCATGGGCGGGATATGTTGCATTGGAGTACTGATGAAATGTTGCCTGCTGTATGGATACGTAAGATTAATTCGCGCCTCGGAATCGATGGCCACGACGAATACTAATTGGATGAAAAACATGAAGCTACGATTTGAAACATCTTATCAACTAAAAATCGGTGTGAATAACGTGGATATTTTTGTGGACAAGCATGTGAATAGAAGTAAATTCTGTGGAATATTGTTATCCACATGGGAGAATTTAAGTGGACAAACTATCACCTTATGCCTTGCAGTAGGTACATTTGCAGGTGTTTCAGGACTTGTCTATAACTGTGGAGCAGGACGGGTTTTATTCACATTCTTTGTTGGAGCTTGGACCGCTATTATTGTGAATATTGTGGATAACGTTGTGAATATCCCTGCTCATAGGCAATTATTAAGACTAAATCTAAAAGATTATTTTGAAAATTACCTTAAGACTCGCATGGAACAAGAGCATCTAAATACCGAACTTAAAAAACAGACGAGACGGGAATATCTCTATGAGCTAACGAATAGTGTAACATCTCTAACTGCAGCCACCTTACAAGAGGCAGAGATAGCAAAACGGTTAGAAGAGGCTAAGAGAGAAGTGGAAGAGACATTACAAGTGACACCAGTTAGATATCTAACACCAAAACCAGTGGTGGTAAAAGATGCCTTATCTAAAAGTGCACCATTAAAAGTAGAGAAAGTAATAGAGAAAAAGAATGATAATAAAGATCAAAAAAAACAATTGAAACTCTTAAAAACAATGGAGCTAGAAAGAGAAAAGGAGCTTCGTGAAGAGAAAAAGAGGCTAAATGCTTTATCAAAAGAGTCTTCTAAGGAAAAGAGAAAAGAAGACAAAAAAATAGATAAGCTAAATAAGAAAAATGCAAAAATAGAATCAAAAGAATTCTTTAAGCAAGAAAAGATCCTGAAAAAAGAGGAATTAGAGCAAGCAAAATTACAGGCTTTTCAAATAGAAAAGCAAGAAAAACTAAATAAAAAGGAAGAGAAAAAGCAAGATAAACTTAGTAAAATTCAAGCTAAACTTGATGCAAATGCTGAAAAAAAGGAGCAAATAGATCAGAAGAAAGCACTGCGAAAGCAAGAAAGGCTAACAAAGCAGCAAGAAAAAGAAGACAAAAAGCAAGCTAGATTAGACCAAAGGGCTGCCATAAAGCAGGATAAGATTGAGAAGAAGGAAGCGAATCGTCTTGCGAAAATAAAAGCCAAAGAAGATGCTACAATTTTAAAATATGTACACAAACAGGAAAGAATTAAGCAAAAGGAATCGAAGCTGCAAGAAAAAATAGCAAGAGCTTCAAATCCAAATACTTCAAATACAAATACTTCAAATCTAAAAAAAGAAGAAAGATGGAATGAATCAAGAGCCTCTCAAAAAGCCTATATGGAAAAAATGAGGTTAAAAGAAGAAAAACAGAGAAACATGCGTCAAATAGAAGAAGAAAGAAGGATAAAAGTTCTACGTAAAGAAGATAATAAAGGTATGGAAGAAATGGATTCTTATGAAGCTGCACAGGATATCATAGATGAGATTGTAAAGCAGAAGAAAGATGACAAGATAAAGCTTCAACAGATTATGGAGAACGTAACAGGAATTCAGCAAGAAGCGAGTGAGTGTTTAGCTACAAGTAAGGAAGACGATGAGTTAATTGAAGAAGTCCTAAGAGAGTTTTTCATGTAAACATAATTTTGAAATAATTTGTGAAAATTTACGAAAACCTTGAAAACATTTGGTAGGAATGGTAGAATAGTCGAGATATGAATGCTACGCAGATATCAATTTTATTAAGTTATTGGCGGTTGATACTGTAATACATAAGTAAGGAGTGTAGTTTGGTATGGCTAAAGTAACCTTTGACTATTCTATAGCAAAACAGTTTTTTAGTAACGAAGAATTAAGTTACATGAAAACAACAGCAGAAGCTGCGAAACAGGTTTTATTAGAGAAAACAGGAGCGGGTAATGATTACTTAGGTTGGATTGATCTCCCTGTAAATTACGATAAAGAAGAATTTGAAAGAATACAAGAAGCGGCAAAGAAGATTCAATCCGATTCTGAAGTACTGCTTGTAATTGGAATTGGTGGTTCTTATCTAGGTGCAAGAGCCGCAATTGAATTTTTACGCCATAGTTTTTATAACTGTGTGTCAAAAGAAGTTCGTAAAACACCGGAAATTTATTATGTTGGAAATAATATTAGTAGTACTTACTTAACACATTTAATTGAAGTAATCGGGAATCGTGATTTTTCAGTTAATATCATCAGCAAATCAGGCACTACTACAGAGCCAGCGATTGCTTTCCGTATCTTTAAGAAACTTCTAATAAATAAGTATGGGAAAGAAGAAGCAGCTAAGAGAATTTATGCAACAACAGATAAATCCCGTGGGGCATTAAAGAATCTTGCAACTGAGGAAGGTTATGAAAGTTTTATTGTACCAGATGATGTTGGAGGGCGTTTCTCTGTGTTAACGGCAGTAGGTTTATTGCCGATAGCAGTTTCAGGAGCAGACATCAAGCAACTCATGGATGGTGCTGCTAGTATGAGAGAGCGTTGTTTAAATAATAAATTTGAGGAAAATGATTCTCTTCTCTATGCTTGTATTCGAAATATCCTTCTGAGAAAAGGAAAGAGTATTGAGATTCTTGCAAATTATGAGCCAGCACTTCATTATGTTGGAGAGTGGTGGAAGCAGTTGTTTGGCGAGAGTGAAGGAAAAGACAAGAAAGGTATTTTCCCAGCAAGTGTTGACTTAACTACAGATTTACATTCTATGGGACAGTTTATTCAAGATGGACAAAGAACCATGTTTGAAACTGTTATGAATCTTGAAAAATCCACTTGTGAAATTCTTCTTGAAGAGGAAGCTGTTGATCTAGATGGACTAAATTACCTTGCAGGCAAAAGTGTTGATTTTATTAATAAGAGTGCAATGAAGGGTACGTTATTAGCCCATACGGATGGTGATGTTCCAAATCTTATTGTCAATATTGCAGAGCAATCTGAATTTTGCTTAGGTGAATTATTTTACTTCTTTGAATTTGCTTGTGGGGTGAGTGGATATATTCTTGGAGTAAATCCTTTTGATCAACCGGGGGTTGAAAGCTATAAGAGGAATATGTTTGCATTACTTGGTAAGCCAGGTTTTGAGGAGTTAAGTAAAGAGCTACAAGAAAGATTACAGTAAGAGATAGAATTAGTTGGATGGCTAACTACTCTTTTAAATTTAGATAACTCATAGTATTTGGGGGCTGTTGCTTATAACAGCCTCTTTATTTTATATGACGGCCTTTATTTAATATAGCAGCCTTTTATTTTATAGAGCAGCTTTTTATAAAGAAAATGATTTGGGGATTTGTGGGTGAAGAGAATATACAAAAGTAATTAAATTATGTATAATACGATTGAATAAACGTCTTTTGTAAATACTACCTACATTAAATATACTTGGCCTATAAGTAATATTACATAGATTTCTTATTTAGTCAGTTCATAATAAAAGTATAGTAACTATATAAAAGTACATAAAAAGAAAGGATTTTGTAGATGGAAGGATTCGATTTCACAAAAGAATATGGAATCGTGTTGGAAGGTGGAGGTGCCAAGGGAGCCTATCAAATTGGAGTTTGGAAAGCCATGAAAGAGATGGGGATCAAAATTAAAGGAATCAGTGGCGTATCTGTAGGTGCATTAAATGGAGCCCTCATCTGTATGGGAGACATTGATAAAGCGGTAAAACTTTGGGAAAGTATAACTTATGACCGAGTAATGGAAGTAGACAATGAACAGATGGAACATCTGATAAAACGTGAATTAAAGCAACTTAAGCTAGTGGACTTAACAAAGACCGGAATGAAAGTTCTTGCTTCTAGAGGATTCAATGTTACTCCGTTAAAAAACATGATTGAAGAGGTTGTAGAGGAGGATAAAATTCGGAACTCAAATATTGAGTTTTATTTAGGGACATTTTGCATTAGTGATATGAAGCAACTAGAAATCTGTGCGAAGGAAGCAGAACCAGAAAAATTAAAAGATTATCTCTTAGCAAGTGCTTATTTCCCAGCATTTAAGAATGAAAAGCTTCATGGTCTTAGCTATGTCGATGGTGGAGTTGTAAATAATGTGCCAATTGATACCCTAATTAAAAATGGCTATAAGGATATTATTGTTGTTCGTATCTATGGACTTGGTATTGAAAAACGTGTGAAAGTTCCAGAAGATGTTTCTGTAACAACAGTAGCTCCAAGAGTTGAGCTAGGTAGTATTTTAGAATTTGACGGAAAAAAGACAAAACGAAATATAACCATTGGCTATTATGATGGGATGAGAGTATTCAAATCATTAAAAGGAAAGATATATTATGTGGATGCCAAGCTTAAGGAAAGAGAATGCTTAGAGTTATTTTTAGATTGTAATCAAAGCGTAGCAATGGCGTATCATGAATATTATAAATTGGACTATTCAAGAGAAGAGCTTTTTACTAGAGGTATGCTAGAGACGATTCTACCTCTTATTGCTGAGGAATTAAAGCTAACAAAGGAATGGACTTATTCTGATTTATATCTAGCCCTACTTGAGTTATGTGCGAAATATATGCATGTTCAAAAGTATTATATTTATACAGAACAAGATCTGGTTGATAAGATAACATTGAAATATGAACTGCGAAAAAAGAAACGGGATTCTAAGGAGATACCTATATTTGTTCAGCTTGCACTGGGATTTATAACAATAAGGTAATGCGATTTGGAATAGATTTTAATTAGAAAATAGTAGTAACAATATATGATAAGAATAGTAGTAATCAATAAATTCTAATAGTATTTAATAATTTAGAAAAATAATAGTAAAATTATTTCTTGACTTTTCCAATCAATCACGTATAATGTATAAAAAGGCAATTTATATGTATAATTATACAACCTATTTCGAAGGATTTTTATTCGATAAGGGAGAATTGGAGGGAATATGAATTTAAAAGGACGTTCTTTTCTTACATTGAAGGATTTTACATCAGAAGAGATTATGTATTTAATAGACTTAGCAGCAAAACTAAAGGAAAAGAAGAAACAAGGAATCACTGGTAATAGTTTAAAGGGGAAAAACATTGCTTTAATTTTTGAGAAACCATCTACTCGTACGAGATGTGCATTTACAATTGGCTGTATTGATGAGGGTGGACATCCAGAATATCTTGGAAAAGATGATATTCAACTGGGGCATAAAGAGAGCGTGGAAGACACCGCAAGAGTGTTAGGACGTATGTTTGATGGAATTGAATTTCGTGGATTTTCACAAGATACTGTTGAGAAATTAGCGAAATATAGTAATGTACCAGTGTGGAACGGATTAACAGATGAATTTCATCCAACTCAGATCTTAGCAGATTTCTTAACGTTAAAGGAGCAGTTCCATACTTTAAAAGGGCTTAAGCTAGTGTTTGTTGGTGATGGCAGAAACAATATGGCAAATAGCTTAATGATTGGTTCTAGTAAGATGGGAATTGATTTTACAATTTTAGCACCAAAGAGCTTATGGCCGAACGATGAGTTGATATCTTTATGTCTTGGTTATGCAAAAGATTCAGGTAGTAATATAACTATCACAGAGGATTTAGAAGCCGTTTCTGGTGCAGATGCGATTTATACGGATGTATGGTGCTCCATGGGGGAGGAGAAGAAAGCAGCAGAGCGAATCAATTTACTAAAGCCTTATCAAGTAAATACAGAGTTAATGAAAAAGTCTGGAAAGGATAGTACTATTTTTCTTCACTGCCTCCCAGCTGTAAAAGGAAATGAAGTAACGGAAGAAGTATTTGAACAGTTCGCTGATGTTGTATTTGATGAATCGGAAAACAGAATGCATACAATAAAAGCAGTTATGGTAGCAACTCTTGGAAATGAGTAAAATCTGTTATTGATTTATTAAAAAACATTAGTTTTTCATAGACTAACTCTAATGAAATATTAATTTGAAATTCTCTCATTAAGAAGGTATGATAGATACAGATAAAGCGATAGGGTACGAGAAAGACTTGTCGCTATAACTTCGAAAAGTGAATGCATAAGTGCATAAGCAAGAGAGACAGTAAGTAATGAAAGGAGAGTAGGTTTATGAAAAAGAATTATTCCAGTTTCATCTGGGGCGGATTACTCATATTATTTGGAATGTTATTAGCAGGAAAAGCACTAAATTTATTCACGTTTGATATATTTTTTGATGGATGGTGGACCTTATTTTTAATTATACCATGTTTTATTGGCTTATTTAATCATACAGGTGATAAAACCTCATATTTGATAGGATTGGCAATTGGTATATTTATGTTACTATCTGCGCAAGGGTTTATTACATGGAGCATGTTTGGACCGTTATGTTTGGCAGCAATCTTAGTTTTTATAGGATTAAATATGATTCTACCAAAGAAGCAGAAAGATCAAAACTATACTAGTGAAAATTATAAAACATATCAGAACAGTGGAAGTACTGACCAGACATACGATAGAACATATACGTATGAGCAAAATTTTGATGGTACAGAAAATGGGCAACAGACATCTGGTAGCAATGGATTTACACAGAATACTGCTGGAGCAAACAATGCAAAAAGTGAGCAACAAAATACCTACCAGGGTGCTAGGGGGAACGGACAATTAGTATGCTCCGCAATCTTAAGCGGTAGAGATTTACGTTTTGATAATGAAGTGTTCCAAGGTGCTATGTTATCGGCTTTATTGGGCGGAATTGAGCTTGACTTAAGGAATGCAATTATCAGAGAGAATGTTGTTATAGAATGTAAAACAGTTCTAGGGGGAATTGATATCTATGTTCCAAGCTATGTTAGAGTTGTTGTTAACTGTAATCCAATCCTTGGTGGTGTAGAAAATAAAACAATTACACCATTAGGAGCCAATGAGCAGACCATTACAATCTATTTGAATGCAACTTGTATTTTAGGCGGTATCGATGTAAAATAGTACATGATAACACTAAAATGATGCAGGGCTGTTAAGTAACACAGATTCCAACCGTGTTATTTAGCAGCCTTGTTTATTTAGTAATAAAACAATATATAATAGAAAAGAGTATTTGTGTTAGATAAGGATAGAAAGGTAGGTACAGGGATGGACAATGTCATCTTATGTGGTAGTAGTGCTTATGATAAGAAGTACTATTTGGACGACAATTTTGCAGGACTTCCCCAGCAGATTAAAGACGAATTACAGATTATGTGTGTATTATATACAGAGGATGTTGGTGGAATTTTAACTTTAGAGTTTGAAGAAGATGGAACGCTAATATTTCAAGTGACCAGTGATGAAGGGGATTTTCTATTTGATGAGATTGGTAGCGTATTAAAAATTAAGCAGCTTCAACAATCGAAGAGAGAGTTATTAGAATCACTTGAGATGTATTACAAGGTTTTCTTTTTGCATGAAGAAATATAAAATGTAATTTTCTTTAAGTAAATCTTAAAACTCAAATGATAAGAATGTGGGTTATAACCAAACCATAAAATAAGGAGGATTCATACATGTTGCTCGTAATAGATGTAGGTAATACCAATATAACGTTAGGTGTATTTAATGAGGAAAAGATTGTAGGTACGTACCGAATTACAACAAAAATACCACGCACATCAGATGAGTTTGGTCTTTTATTTTGTGATTTGCTTCATGTAAAAGAGATTGATAGAAATTGTATTGACTCGGTTATTATTGCATCTGTTGTTCCCGCTATCATGTATTCTCTAACAAGTGCCATTATAAAGTACCTTGGTGTAACTCCGCTTATTGTTGGAGCAGGCACAAAAACGGGAATAAAAATATTAACTGCAAATGCGAAAGAAGTAGGAGCAGACCGAATCGTAGATCTTGTGGCTGCTTACGAGGAATATGGTGGACCGGTATTTGTCATCGATTTTGGAACAGCAACCACATATGATCTGGTAACCGAAGATGGAAAATTTACAGCGGGTATCACAAGCCCTGGAATTCGGATTAGTGCCAATGCTTTATGGAGTGATACAGCGAAGCTTCCAGAAATCGAAATAATTAAGCCGGATTCTATCTTGGCAAAAGACACAGTAAGCAGTATGCAGGCAGGGCTTGTCTACGGTAATATTGGTGCAACAGAATATATAATTAAGAAAGTAAAAGAAGAATCTAAGTTAGATAAATTAAAAGTTGTTGCAACTGGAGGACTCGGTAAAATAATTGCAGAAGCTACGGATATGATAGATATCTACGATCCTAATTTGACCTTAAAAGGGCTAAGATATATTTATCTAAAGAATAGCTAATAAAGATATTTGATGCGTTCCAAAAAAAGATATTTGATGCGTTCCAAAAAATAGGTAAATCTTAAGTAATACAAATTAAAACTGGGATAAATACTATGATACTCCGAGTTTAAACAATAAATATTAGTTTCATGTTCTGAAGATTGTTACCAGATTAGAAAGAGGAAAAAATGAGTTTTACCATAGGAAATGTAAAAATAAACGGGAACTTGGTATTAGGGCCAATGGCAGGTGTTACGGACCTGCCGTTTCGTCTCTTATGTAAAGAGCAGGGGGCGGATTTGATTTATACGGAAATGGTCAGTGCCAAAGGAATTTATTATAATAATAAAAATACAGAGGTGCTTCTTGAGGTTGAAGAAAAAGAGCGCCCTGTTGCACTACAACTATTTGGAGAAGATCCATATATTATGAGTGAGATGGCAAAAAAGATTGAACATCGTAACTTTGATTTTCTCGATATCAATATGGGTTGTCCGGTTCCTAAAGTAGTAAATAATGGAGAAGGATCAGCGCTCATGTTAAAGCCAGAGAGAATCGGTGAAATCGTAAGTGCAATCAGTAAAGCAATCAAGAAGCCAGTAACAGTGAAGATAAGAAAAGGTTTTACAAAAGACAATATAAATGCAGTCGAGGTTGCAAAGGTCATTGAACAAAGCGGTGGGGCTGCCATTGCAGTACACGGAAGAACCAGAGAGCAATATTACAGCGGGGAAGCTGATTGGGATATCATAAAAGCAGTAAAAGAGGCAGTATCCATACCTGTAATCGGTAATGGAGATGTACAATCACCGGAGGATGTAAAGAGGATGATGTCCTACACTGGTTGTGATGCTGTTATGATTGCACGAGGAGTTCGCGGGAATCCGTGGTTTTTTTCCCAAGCAAAACATTATTTAAAGACAGGTGAGTTGTTAGCAAAGCCGGAAGTTCCTGAAGTAATCGAAATGATGTTACGACATGCTAGATTAGCAATAGAGCTTAAAGGTGAATTTACTGCAATGCATGAGATGAGAAAGCATGTTGCCTGGTACACCATGGGATATCCAAAGTCAGCAAAATTAAGAAATCAAGTGAATGAGATAGAGACCTATGATGACTTGGTAATCCTTATGAAGAGATATGAAGAAATGCTTCGTAACGAAAAATAAGGGATAAGGGTATAATTATCGGATACGTTGTTTGTACAGTACTTTAAAGAATTATTGGAATCCTAGTTAACTGCAGTATATATATTAAGTAGAATAAAGCAAGTGAGTGTTTTGTTGTTGAAGAGGCTGGTTTTTACTTCGATACGGATGAAAATTATATTCGACCAGAGAGTAAGTTTACAGTAGAATATGTTTGAAGTTATTGAAACCAGAAAGGGAATTAAAAGATAAAAGTCCCTTTCTGGTTTTTAAAAGGATATTAGATAGAAGGACATTAAAATAGTGACAAACGCAGGTAGAAATATCTGGTACACTTTGTCATTATTCACAAAAAGCTAGAAGAAGAGCAGAAAATGGTTGCTTTTTTGCATATAATGTTATACCATACTTTACAGAAAGACAAATGTACGCCATACAAAAACATTTTTGTGAAAATGTCCACGCAGGCCTTTCAGGGGATAGGAAGGTATGCATGAATGAAAGCATCATCACAACTATATATGCAGGCATAAGTGTAAGCATAGATATAGCTTTCCAGTAAGCGAGAATGCTCTAAATAATAATTAGTTTTCACAAATAACTGGGATTCCAAATAAAATGAGTGTGGGGGACAATAAGGTTTATAGGATTAGAGGAGGCAGTTTATGAGTAAGTTAAGAGTTGGAATATTAGGTGCTACCGGTATGGTTGGTCAGAGATTTATCTCATTACTTGAGAATCATCCATGGTTTGAGGTTACGACTTTAGCGGCAAGCGAAAGAAGTGCTGGAAAAACATATGAAGAAGCAGTAGGAAATCGCTGGAAGATGACGAAACCAATGCCAGAAGCTGTGAAGTCTATGATAGTAAAGAATGTAAATGAAGTAGAAGCGGTTGCAGCTTCGGTTGATTTTGTATTTAGTGCTGTTGATATGACAAAGGATGAGATTAAGGCAATTGAGGAAGCTTATGCGAAGACTGAAACACCTGTAGTTTCTAACAATAGTGCTCATCGTTGGACTCCAGATGTTCCTATGGTTATTCCAGAAGTTAACCCAGAACATTTTGAGGTAATTGCTAGTCAGAGAAAACGTCTTGGAACAAAGCGTGGCTTTATTGCAGTAAAACCAAATTGTTCTATTCAAAGTTATACACCAGCTTTACATGCATTAAAGGAATATGGCCCTAAGGTAGTGGTTGCGACCACATATCAAGCAATCTCCGGAGCAGGTAAGAATTTTGCTGATTGGCCTGAAATGGTAGATAACGTAATTCCATTCATCGGTGGAGAAGAAGAAAAGAGCGAGCAAGAGCCACTTCGTATTTGGGGTAAGGTTATAGATGGTGAGATAGTAAAAGCGCAGTCTCCTTTAATTACAACACAATGCATTCGTGTTCCAGTAACAGATGGCCATACTGCAGCTGTATTTGTAAGCTTTGAGAAGAAACCTGAGAAGGAAGCAATTATGAAAGCTTGGAATGAATATAAGGGACTTCCACAAGAATTAGACCTTCCAAGCGCACCAAAGCAGTTCATCAAGTATTTTGAAGAAGATAACCGTCCACAAGTTGCACTTGATCGTGATTATGAGAATGGTATGGGAATCTGCGTAGGTCGTTTAAGAGAAGACACTGTTTATGATTATAAATTCGTTGGATTGTCTCATAATACGGTACGTGGAGCGGCAGGCGGTGCTGTATTAAATGCAGAGTTATTAAAGGCTCTTGGATATATTGAAGCGAAATAGTTATATCTGAAAGATATTACTACTTGATAGGTTCTACGAAATAATAAGGGTGTACTACCAAATTTTATTTGGCGGTACACCCTTTTCTTATTTTTAAACTTTGTTCTATTCATCAATTCCAAACAAATAACGAATTGTGGATACAGCATTTTCGGTGTTTTTAGATGTTACGATAATTCCAATGACTGGTGGATCTTGCATATAGCCTTGATATGCTTTAAACATTGGAAGATCCTCTGCATAGATTCCAAACACACCTTCTGGGCCTTTTGCTTCGGAAGGTACTTCCTCATCTGAGAGACGAGTACGACAGCTAAACAAACGATCAGATAATGCACTGTAAACATCCGTTGGTAAGGCGTCTGTCAGTGGAGCTAGTGAATTTGAAAATGCGTATTTCACAAACTGTGATTCTGGTGCGATAAAGAGATCAATTTCACCTGCAAAAGCATAAGTTGATAATTTCTCTGCGGAAGCGTAATCATGATTATTTAGGTCATAGCCTGTATCGATTAAAATATTTTGTGTCTCTTCATTTACATTAAGTAAATCTTTGATATCATTCTCAAGTTGTGTTAATGTTACTTCATCCAATGGATAATTAACCATTGCCACACTAAGTACAGTGTCTGGCTTTGGTGAAAGTACTTCATATAAAAAATATCCAACAAATCCGACGATTACTAAGGTGGCTAATAGCTTTTTATAATAATATTGCTTAAAATAGTCCCACTTTTCTGTAGTATTCATCTCGCTTAACTTTTGCCGTTCTGTCATTTTTTCACGCTTCTTATAGATTTCAGCACTATCATCCAAACGCGTTTCTTTAGCAGCCATATTATACCTTCTTTCTATCAAAACTAGTACGAAAAATTCTAAAATTAGTTTAGCATACAAGGGAGGGAAAAGAAAGAAACAAATTCTAAAATATATTATAAATTACTATGAATTAATAAATACGCAAAAACAGCACATATTTCTATGCACTATTTTTGTTTTGTATTAGGATTAGGTAACAATCATTCTGGGATGGGAACGATTGCTACTTTAGGAGAGCAGCATTGCTAAAGATAGCTAGATTAACAATAAAAAAGGCGTTTCTTATGATAAGAAACGCCCTTGTTTTTATTGGTTTATTATACACTATATTTTGTTTTTGTCAATAAATTATATCTTTCAAAATAATAAATTAAATACAAATCCCGAAATAACAAAATTAAACTTTTCACAAGAATTAGAGTTACATACCGTACATCATTGACATTAAGTCAATACCTAGAGCATCGCCAACGGTACCCATTAATCCAAGAAGGCCCATAACTGCGGTAGACATATAATCCTCCATTTCAGTTTCTACATCATATACAATCGCATCCGCAGATGGGGAAACGATATCGGCGCCTTCTGATACCTGATAGGATGCAGTTAATGAGAAGAAGGACATACTAGCAGCTGAAACATTAAAGGTAATATCTTGTTTTTCTCCAGTTACACCAAAGATGAAATCAATGGAGGCACCACTAAGTTGTGGTGATGTAATGTAGAAAGAACCAGAGATGTATCCTTTCTTTTCATCTACAACCTTAACATTCTCAAAATCAATAGTGAAAGATAAGTCGCCCTCAGTTAATAAAGAGGTAGCTTCTTCTAATTCACTAATAATAACCTTAATGAATCCTTGATATCCATTAGAGGATTCTGTATAGTTTGACGTAACAGAAATAAGTTTTTGTTCATCCATTTTTACCGATAATTCTAAACCATTTTTATCACCTTTCGCAGATAAAAAGGATAACACCATATTAGAACCATCTACTGATACGGAAAGCTCACAGCCGTAAAGTTCATTTTTCTTGTTTACAAACAGTGAGAAATCGGCAGCTGTTGTATCAGATACTTCCATAGTTTCTAACATGGATAAGAAGTCATCAAAACTTATTGCATCCATAGAATCTGAATTTGAAAGAGCAGAATCTAAAAGTTCTTTATAACCTTCGATTTCACAAGCTCTCTTTATGATATCAATAATAATATTTTTTGTGTTTTCTTCTGTAACTTTTGTAGTTAATTTATCATATGTAGCAGGTACATCGGAAGCAACAATTTTTACATCTTTTGTTACTGTTACATCCTTGATTTCTTTCGTTAAAATTTCTGCGGTATCAGTATATAAGCTTGCTATTTCCTTAGCATCCGGCATCTGATAGCTTCCAAAATCGAATTGTGGAAGAGAGGCATCGTCTTCAAGAACTGATAGGTTAAGTGGAGTAGATAAATAATCAGTAGATAACTCTGGAATACGGAATAACAAAGCATCTGCAGATTTCTCAAAATAACTCTCAATAGTAAGAAGCTTGACATCATTTGCAGAAAGAGCCACATCGACATTATGCTTATCTTCTTTATTCTTAATAACTAAGTTTCCGCCAACATTATTAAGCTTTAAGTCAGCCAATAAGTCAGGATCTGATTGTTGAATCATTGAAGTTAACATTTCATTTAATGTAACATTAAAATCAACAGAGATTGTGCTATTATTGAAATCTGTTGAAACTCTATTAGAAAATCCCTTTTCATAGGATTTTGCTTTCTCTGATAGGAAGCTTTCAACTGCATAATCGAATCGTTCTTTTGGAGAAGAACTACCTCTGGAAACAGCTTCAATAATACGTGGTACTGCAAATACTGCAATTAATACACATACGGCAATTCCTGCTACTAAAGCTATGATCCCTGCTGATTTCTTATTCTTCTTAGGGTTAGTTGGAAGGTTGTTACCTGATGTATCAAACGTAGGTGGAACTACCGAGTTTGGTGTCTCATTATCTACAGTTTCGAACATCGGTTGCTCCTCTGAGATTTTAGGTATCTCGTTCGTAACATTACTTTGGTCTAAATCTGACATAATTATTCTCCTTTTACCATATAATACGCTGAAAAATAGTAGACAAGTTTATCAAAATAAAATCATGTCTACTGGTGTAAATTGCTTATTCCTGAAAAAGTCTATGGGAAATTTGAAAGACTAATGAAATTATAGAGGATAGCAATAAGAATGTCAATGAAACTGGATTACTTTAATAGATAAAAGAATAGGTAATTAGGCATGGGTCCATGGTATAAAAGGAAAAGAGTACAAAACATAACTTAACAACTACGTGGAATTAAGGTTATATTTTGTACTCTAATAATAAGAAATTTATTTCTTTTATAGGGAATGCTCTTTACACTAATCTTATAGCTTGAATGTCAACTCATCTTGTTTGTCTTTGGAATCAAATACATAATCATTACCTGGTAGGATAGCATTTAATAGGATACCAGCGATTGCAGCAATTGCAATTCCAGAAAGTTCAATTTCATAAGAGGCAATCATAAATGTTAAACCACCAATTCCATTAAAACCTAGTGCGCAACCAAGAATTACGGCTGCAATAATAAGGTTACGGCTCTGAGTAAAATCCACACGGTTCTCAACAACGTTACGAATACCAACGGATGAAATCATTCCGTATAAGATTAAGGAAACTCCACCGATAATAGCAACAGGAAGTGTGTTGATAATAGCAGCAAACTTAGGGAAGAAGGATAAGAAAATCGCAAAACATGCGGCAATCTGCATTACCTTAGGGTCATAAACTTTAGTAAGTGCAAGTACGCCAGTATTCTCACCATAAGTTGTATTTGCTGGTCCACCAAACATTGCAGACATACTTGTTGCTAGACCGTCTCCAAGTAAGGTACGGTGAAGCCCTGGGTTTGCCATATAATTCTTACCAGTGGTTGCACTAATAGCAGATATATCACCAATATGCTCCATCATAGTAGCCAATGAGATTGGAACAATTGAGATAATGGAGCTGATACTAAATTTTGCAAAGCCGCTGACAGGGACAGGATTTCCAATCCAATCAGCAGAGCTTACTGCAGTAAAGTCAATTGCACCTATGATAAGTGCAACGATATAGGAGACAACAACACCTAACATAATTGGAACGATTTTAACCATACCTTTACCAAAGATATTACAGATTATGATAACTGCTAATGCAACAATTGCTAAAAACCAGTTTTGTTGACAGTTAGCAATTGCAGTTGGTGCAAGGATTAATCCAATGGATATAATAATTGGACCAGTTACAACTGGTGGGAAGAAACGCATGATTTTATTTACGCCAAATGCTTTAATTAATCCTGCTAAAAGAACATATACAAGACCAGCAATGACTACACCACCACAAGCATATGGTAATAGCTCTGTATTTGGTGTTGTAATTATTTGTCCATTAACTTCTGTTTTAATGAATGGAGCAACCGCAGCATAACCTCCGAGAAATGCGAAGGAGGAGCCTAAGAAAGCAGGAACCTTTCCTTTGGTTATGATGTGGAATAATAAAGTTCCTAGACCAGCCATTAATAGAGTAGTAGATACATCAAGACCAGTTAATAATGGTACGAGTACAGTAGCACCAAACATTGCAAAGGCATGTTGTAGTCCAAGAAGGATCATTTTTGGGATACCAAGAGATCTGGCATCATAGATTCCAACGGTACCCATGGTATTTTGTTCTTTTGTCATTTCTTTTTCCTCCATAGTAATTTGTTATTGATTGTTAAAAAAAACCTACTAAGGGTCTTTGGGACATAAAAATAAGCCTATCATTTAAAAGAAAATGAAAGACTTTAAAAATGCCGACAAATCGACTTTTCTGGACTAAGATTCGGTATTCTGTTTTTACAAAAAAATATTTTTTTCATAAGTAGCTCCTATACTTTAATCATCAGAAATTGTTGCCGGTGTATGTACCGTAGACTATAGTAGCTTATCTTATTTTCTTTGTCAACCAGAAAAACAAGAAATTAAAAAGATGAAACATTGTAGTGATTTTTTAAAAAAGTAATACTTTAATGCAAGCATAAGTCATATTATCTGAAAATAGTACGTTTATTTATGATGTAAGGTGTTAGTGATATACACGTTTATTTATTGTGTAAGGTACTGGTGATATAATGCGTTATTTATGATGTAAGGTGTTAGTGATATAATGCGTTTATTTATAATGTAAGGTGTCAATGATGTAATGCGCTTATTTTTGTATCGGGTTTAGTGATATGATGCATAGGATACTAGGAACCATCGGTATAATACTATTATGTCAGTATGAAACTATAGCGTAATTTCTTTCAAAAATACAAGTACTATGTTCGAAAGTTAATGAGATTTTCCTATAAGACGAAAAAGTTTCGTTATAAAAATCAAGCACGTAAATAGATTTTAACGAAATTTTCGTAAATGTTAGTGTAGTTTTCACAAGGAAACACCTTTGTTTTTGTGGATTAATTCAATTTACTCTTGCGTAATCTTGTTATATAATGGATTAAGGGGAATTACACTCACTAAAATGTTTCGTAAACATCTTTCATAAACTTACAATATTATTATCACCAAGATTAATAAAGGAGAATTCGCATGAAATTTGGATTTTTTGATGATTTAAATAAAGAATACGTTATCACAACTCCTGAAACACCGTATCCTTGGATAAACTATCTCGGGTCACAAGCGTTCTTTTCTTTGATATCCAATACTGCTGGAGGTTATAGTTTCTATAAAGATGCAAAACTTCGAAGAATCACGAGATTTCGATATAATAATGTACCATTAGATCTTGGTGGTGGTCGTTATTACTACTTGTATGATAATGGTGATTTTTGGTCACCGGGTTGGGCTCCTGCAAAAAAGGAATTAGATTATTATGAGTGTCGTCATGGTATGGGATATACCAAAATAACAGGAAAGAGAAACGGGATTGAGACAAAGGTAACCTTCTTTGTACCATTAAATTATAATGGTGAAGTACATAAAGTATCGATTACAAATACAAGTAATGAAGTAAAACAAGTGAAAATGTTTTCATTCCTTGAGTGGTGTCTATGGAATGCTCAAGATGATTCTGCTAATTTTCAACGTAATTTCTCTACGGGTGAAGTAGAAATTAAGGGTTCAGTTATTTATCATAAGACAGAATATAAAGAAAGACGGGATCATTATGCGTTTTACTCTGTTAATGAACCGATTTGCGGATTTGATTCTGACCGTGAGAGCTTTCTTGGTACCTATAATGGATTTGAGAATCCACAGGTAGTTGCAAGGGGAGAATCAAATAATTCCGTTGCAGATGGTTGGTCTCCAATTGCTTCTCATTGTGTGGAAATTTCTTTGCAACCCAATGAGAGTAAGGATCTTGTTTTTATACTTGGTTATGTAGAAAATAAATTAGAAGAAAAATGGGAGTATCAGGTTGGTCAGGTAGATACAGAGGGATTATTATTATCCTCCTTAGCACCGAATGGTACGAATGTAATAAATAAGAAGAAAGCAGAAGAGATGATAGCAAAATATGCTACTGTAGAGGCAGTAGATCAAGCTTTCTTAGAGTTGAAAGAATCTTGGGAAAAACTCCTTTCAAAATACAATGTGAAGTCCCATGATGATAAATTAAATCGAATGGTAAATATATGGAATCAATATCAGTGTATGGTTACCTTTAATTTATCAAGGAGTGCTTCATACTTTGAATCTGGAATTGGAAGAGGTATGGGATTTAGAGATTCCAATCAGGACTTACTTGGATTTGTACATCAGATTCCAGATCGTGCAAGAGAGAGAATCATCGATCTTGCATCCACTCAACTACCTGATGGTGGTGCGTATCATCAATATCAACCATTAACCAAAAAAGGAAACGATGAGATCGGTGGTGATTTTAATGACGATCCATTGTGGCTTATCTTAGCAGTCACAGCTTATATCAAGGAGACTGGGGATTATGATATCTTAGAGGTGAATACTCCTTATGATAATAAAATTGAACTTGCCAAACCTTTGTCGGATCATTTAAAGAGGGCCTTTAATCATGTTATAGAAAATCTTGGTCCCCATGGATTACCATTAATAGGTCGTGCTGACTGGAATGATTGTTTGAATTTAAACTGTTTTTCTATGGAACCTGGAGAATCGTTCCAAACAGCAACAAGTAAAGACGGTAAAGTTGCAGAATCGGTTATGATTGCAGGAATGTTTACCTATATTGGTGAAGAGTATGCAATCCTCATGGAGAAAGTAGGAAACAAGGAAGAGTCTACTCGGGCCATGAAGGAAGTAGAGTGTATGCGCGAAGTGATTATGAAGCATGGTTATGATGGTGCTTGGTTTTTACGCGCCTATGATGATTTTGGAAGAAAAATTGGTAGCGACGAGTGTGAAGAAGGTAAGATATTTATCGAATCACAAGGATTTTGCGTGATGGGTAAATGTGGACTTGATGATGGAAAGGCACTAAAAGCGCTAGATTCTGTGGAAGAGCGTTTGGGAACAAAATACGGATTGGTACTAAATAATCCAGCATTTACTCGCTATTATATAGAATATGGAGAGATATCTACTTATCCAGCAGGCTATAAGGAAAACGCAGGGATATTTTGTCATAATAATGCATGGATAATGTGTGCAGAAGCTGTTGTCGGTCGTGGTGATAAGGCATTTGATTACTATACAAGAATTGCGCCTGCTTACACAGAAGAATATTCTGAAATTCATCGTTTAGAGCCTTATGTCTATGCACAGATGGTAGCAGGGAAAGATGCTAGACGTTTTGGAGAAGCTAAAAATTCTTGGTTAACCGGAACAGCATCATGGAACTTTGTAGCAATATCGCAATATATTCTTGGAATTAAGCCTGAATATGATGGTTTGTTGATTGACCCAGCAATACCAGCTGCTTGGGAGGGATATCAGATAATCCGAGAATTTCGTGGAGATAGATATGATATTACAATAGAAAACCCAGATCATGTATCAAAGGGTGTGAAGAAACTAGTTGTTGATGGCAAAGAAGTAGATGGTAATATCATTCCGGTATTTGGTGACGGATTAGAACATAAGGTTATTGTCACCTTAGGGTAATTAATTGCTTACAAGTCGCATGAAATATTTGCAATGCAAGTAGTTCATTGTATGATTCTCCTATCCGAAAGAGAGTGTCCGTAAGGGCACTCTCTTTCGTTACTTTTTCTATAGTCTTACATATCAGTCAACACTTATGGGAACTTACAAACTTCTATAGTAATAAGAAGATTTAGATGATTTATCATGGATTTTTCTAAAATTTTTATTGCCAAAATTTAATTTTAAGTATATGATTAAAACGCTATGATTTAATATAGCGTTTTTTATACAAGAGCATTGTCTTAATTCAGTGAAAGAAAAGTTCGCGAAGTGAGGTTTTCTATTTGTATAACGAATTTGGCTTTGCACATAATAATGAGAGAATATCATTTTATAATCTGAGGTTGAAAAGCAAATTTTCAACTAGAGTTTGTTCCGTTTTTTCATGGTACAAACTTTAAGACTGGAGGAAATTATGAAGAGAAGAAAGCAGTTATTCTTTTTGGGTCTTCTCCTAAGTTGTATGATTGCACTCTGCGCATGCAGTGGCAGTACAGAAAACGAGGGGAATGATCAAAAGGGAGCAGAAAACGGCGAGGCTTCAAAAAATGGTGGCTCTGTTATTGTTGGTATAACAAACGATTTGGATAGTCTTGACCCACACAAAGCAGTTGCGGCAGGAACTAAAGAAGTTTTGTTTAATATTTTCGAAGGCTTAGTAAAGCCTGACAAAGATGGGAATTTAGTTCCTGCTGTTGCAAGCGACTATAAGATATCGGAGGATGGAATGACCTATACGTTTCTTTTACGTGAAGGGGTGAAATTCCATAATGGTGCGCTTGTAACGGTAGATGATGTTATATATTCATTAAAACGCGCTACCGGCTTGCTTGAAACTTCCGATCCAGAAGTGAGAGTTGAGTCGGTATTTTCTTGTGTGGACTCCATTGAGGCGATTACCACTGAGGATGGTAAACAAGGTGTGGAAGTTAAATTAAAAGAACCTAACATTGAGCTTCTATCTTACTTTACCATTAGTATTATACCAAAAGATTATACAGAACAGGCAACTAAGCCAATTGGTACTGGTCCGTTTCGTTTTATTTCCTATTCACCAATGGTAAGCATTGTAATGGAAAAGAACCCTGACTATTATGTTGAAGGAGTTCCTTATCTTGATGAGGTAACGTTTAAGATTTCTGCAAATACAGATGCAGCATTCATGGAGTTAAGAGCTGGAACAATTGATATTTTTCAGCAATTAACCTACGAACAAGCGAATCAGTTAAGGGATTTGTACAACATTGAAGTTGGTAATATGAATCTGGTTCAAGGAATATTTTTAAATCACAAAGCGGCGCCATTTGATAATTTAAAAGTTCGCCAAGCACTTTGCTATGCGATTGATCGTCAGATGATACTTGATATTGTAGCAGGTGGAAGTGGTACGATTATCGGAAGTAATATGTTCCCAGGATTCGGTAAATACTACGATGAAACTTTGGCTAGTTACTACACTTATGATATAGAAAAAGCAAAACAATTACTAAATGAGGCAGGTTATCCAGATGGTTTTCATTTTACAATCACTGTGCCATCGAATTATCAGGCCCATGTAGATACTGCACAGGTAATTGTAGAACAATTAAAAAAGGTTGGAATTACTGCGGAAATCAAATTAGTTGAATGGGCAAGTTGGATTTCTGATGTTTATAAAGAAAGAAACTATGAGGCTACGATTGTAGGCCTTGATTCAAACCTTTCTCCTAGTGATGTTGTGAAACGTTATGTATCCACAGCACGAAATAATTTTTTAAATTACTCCAATGAAGAGTTTGATAAATTATATCAAGAAGCATATGCATCTGTTAAAGAAGAGGAGAAAGTGGAACTTTACCATCAATTACAAAAGATTTTGACAGAAGATGTGGCTTCCGTATATATTCAAGATCCAGCAAACTTAGTTGCAGTAAATAAAAAATTGGCAGGTTATCAGTTCTACCCTGTTTATGTGCAGGATATGTCAACTGTATATTACAAGTAAGCTTACAAAGTGATACTACTTAACTTTTGAAGTATCGTATACTTTGTTCTCATGCTACTATAGGAAAATCTCCATGCTGCTTTTTATTTGATAAGAAAAGATACGCATGGAGATTTACCGTAGGGGGAAGATTTGTGGCATAAAGTACGGGAACTTTATCAGAAGTTAAATAGTACTTCTGATAAGCTACGTTATAGGAATAGAAACATGTGCCAATAACCGATTTGTCTTACAAAACGAACTTTATCAAAAGTTATATACTAAGAAAGAGTCTTACTTGGAAAGGAGATGGCGCTATGAAATTTTATTTAAAAAAGTTGATAACTCTCATTATTACCTTGTTATTTGTATCATTTATCACGTTTTTCGCCTTCCAAGTAATTCCCGGAGATAGTGCGATTGCAAAGCTTGGGATGGATGCAACGGAGGAACAGCTATTTGAACTTCGTGAATCAATGGGATTAAATGACCCGATGTTTGTGAGATATGGTAGATTTTTAGGTAATGCCGTTTCTGGTAATTTTGGGACATCAACACAATACAATGTGAGCGTAGCTTCACTAATTGCAGATCGTTTTCCAGTAACAGCATGGTTAGCAGCTCTGTCTGTTCTCTTTATGGTGGTAATATCGTTACCATTAGGCTTGTTATGTGCTAGGAAAGAAAACGGTTTTCTTGACCGCTTCATTACATTTATAAGTCAAACTTTTATGGCGGTTCCGCCATTTTTCTTGGGAATCATTATTACATTACTTTTTGGTATTATACTAAAATGGTTCGTTCCTGGAAGGTATGTACCAATATCACAGGATGTTGGTGGATTCTTAAGCTATATGATATTTCCGGCCTTGGCAGTAAGTATTCCAAAGGTTGCGATGTTAACTAAGTTTTTAAAAACATCACTACTTAGAGAATTATCACACGATTATGTTCGAACTGCAAAGAGTAAGGGATTAAAAAAGAAGCAGATTATGATCAAACATGTACTTAAAAATGCGTTAATTCCTGTTATCACATTTTTTGGAATGCTAATTGCAGATGCACTAGCAGGTAGTATTGTAGTGGAGCAGGTATTTAATCTTCCTGGAATGGGACGTATGTTGGTGACAGCAATCGCTAATCGAGATTTTTCTGTAGTAAGTGCTGCAGTATTATATATTGCAGGTATTGTGATTATTATTAATTTTATTGTAGATATGACTTATCAAAAAGTTGACCCTCGTGTCAGAATTTCATGACGATAAAAAGGAGCAAAGGAAATGAGAAAACAAAAGAATCGATTTAATTTTATAGTTGGGATATCCCTAGTTTCGTTTGCTTTGCTTCTTGTTATCGTTGGAATTTTTTATACACCTTATGACCCAAATGAAATGAATGTTCTGGCAAAAAATCAACCGCCTAGTCTTTCTCATCTTTTTGGAACAGATTATATGGGAAGAGATATCCTTAGCAGGGTAATGGAGGGAGCGTTTACTACATTTTTTGTAGGTATAGCAACGGTTATCATTGGTGCGACATTCGGTTGTATAATAGGTGCAGTTACCGGCTATTTTGGTGGAATTGTCGACGAAGTTTTTATGAGAATAAATGATGCGGTGGCTTCTTTTCCAAGTATTTTATTGGCACTAGTGTTTGTTAGTATAATTGGTACTGGAAAATACAATGTTATATTAGCTTTGGGGATTTTATTCATACCAAGTTTTGCTCGTGTTATAAGAAGTGAGTTTATCATACAAAAAGAAATGGATTACGTAAAGAGTGCCAGACTACTAGGAGCGAGCCACATTCGGATTATGTTTCTACATATCTTTCCGAATACGATAGCAATACTACGTTCTGCAATTACTATTGGTTTTAATAACGCTGTACTTGCGGAAGCAGGAATGAGTTATTTGAGTTTAGGTGTTCAGCCACCAGATGCAAGTCTTGGTCGTATGCTTTCTGAGTCTCAAACATATTTATTTGGGGCGCCATGGATGGCATTGGCGCCAGGACTAATGATTGTGATTACCGTACTTGGTTTTAGTTTATTAAATGAGGGAGGTACTTTCCATGAATAAGAAACCAGACCTCTTATCGATACAAGATCTTAGTATTAGTTTCGGTGAAAAGAAGAAAAAAGAAGTAGTTCATAATATCTCTTTTACTATTGGGCAGGGTGAGATTTTAGGAGTTGTTGGTGAATCTGGCTCTGGTAAAAGTGTAACAGCTCTTTCTATCCTTCGTTTATTGGCGGATGGTGGTGAATTATCTGGGTCTATCTGGTTTGACGGGATGGATTTAACTAAGTTAACTGAGGAAGAGATGGTCAAGATACGAGGAGATGAGATATCAATGGTATTTCAAGAACCTATGACCTCACTAAACCCTGTATTAACGGTTGGCGTACAAATAGAGGAAATGCTTCTTCTTCACACAAAGAAATCGAAGGAAGAAAGAAAAACCTCTGTCTATGAGATGATGAGAGAAGTAGGTTTAAAAAATCCAGAACTCCTTTATACGAAATATCCTCATCAGCTGTCAGGTGGTATGAGACAGCGTATTATGATTGCTATGGCAATGATTTGTAAACCTAGATTATTGATTGCGGATGAACCTACGACAGCTCTTGATGTTACAATACAAGCTAAGATATTAGACTTATTAAAAGAATTGAATCAAAAGCATGGGACAACAATACTATTTATATCCCATGATTTAACGGTAGTCAGGAATCTATGTGATAGACTTATTGTTATGTATGATGGTCGGATAGTAGAAACTGGGGAAAGTAGAGAAATATTTGATAGTCCTAAAGAAGAGTACACAAAAAAACTTCTTGCTGCAGCAGAAATGGTGCATGACACTTCCTTAGCACCGGATTTTATAGATGCATCAAAGGTAAACCGAATTTTAGAGATTAAGGATCTTAAAGTCTATTATACGGAAAGCGATAAAAAATTATTTCAAAAAAGGCAACGAAAAGAAGTTGTAAAAGGAGTTTCTCTAGAGGTATTGGAAGGAGAAAGTGTAGGAATCGTCGGAGAAAGTGGCTGTGGAAAATCAACCTTAGCAAAAGCTATCACGGGATTAGTAAACGATGTGAAAGGCCAGATATCACTAAGAGAGGAAAAGCCACAGATGGTATTTCAAGATCCCTATGGTAGCTTAAATCCTAGTAAGCGAATTGGTTGGTTATTAGAAGAACCACTAAAATTGCAAAAAACGTTGTCTAAACGAGAAAGAGAACAACGAGTGGAGGAAATCTTACAAAAAGTTAATCTTCCTATCGAGTATAAGAAACGATATCCAAAAGACTTAAGTGGTGGACAACGCCAACGAGTTGCAATCGCACGGGCGATGATTTTACATCCTAAATTTGTGGTGCTAGATGAGCCAGTATCCGCTCTAGATGTAACAGTGCAAGCTCAAGTACTTCAATTGTTAAAAGATTTAAAAGAAGAGTTTCAATTGTCTTATTTGTTTATCTCTCATGATATGGGAGTGGTTCATTCCATGTGTGACAGAGTATGTGTAATGTATCAGGGAGAAATCGTAGAAAGTGGAAGAACCGAAGAGGTATTTCAAAATCCTACCCATGAATATACGAAGCAATTGCTCTCTTCTGTACCTAAAATAGGATGATAGACATTTCATTAATACAAGAAGGAATTAAAAGGGGAAGTCGCACTAAGTATTTAGTTTCAATCACTGATGCGGCAACCTCTTTTGTGCTTTATAAAATTTAACACTGGAGTATTTGAAAATGAAGATAAGAATGGCAACTATGAAAGATTTAGAAGCAATAACTGCTATTGAGTTAAGATGCTTTCCAGTAGAGGAAGCTGCAACAGAAAAAGATTTTAAAGAGAGATTAACGGTATATCCTAACCATTTTTGGATTATGGAGGATAACGGGAAAATAGTTTCCTTTGCGAATGGAATGGTGACCAATGAACCTATACTAGCGGATGAGATGTTTGAGGATGCTAAACTGCATGACGAAAATGGTAAGTGGCAAATGATTTTCGGTGTAAACACTATTCCAGAGTATCGTAGACAAGGTTGTGCAGCAACAATAATAAATAATATAATTTCTGATGCTAAGGCTCAGGGGCGTAAGGGGTTGGTGCTTACCTGTAAAGAAAAACTGTTGCATTATTATGAGAAATTCGGATTTATAAATGAAGGAATATCACAATCAGTACATGGTGGAGCAGTTTGGTATGATATGCGTTTGACTTTCTGATGCTATTCTTAATAAAAAAATTCCAAAATCTAATAATTAAACAAATAAGACTTTACGAAAGAGTAAGGTCTTTTTAGTATGTTTTAAATGTCTTTGGTATCTAAGAATAAGATGATTTTTGTGCAAACGAAAGAAAAAGTATTTAAAAAAAGGTTTGAAACTAAGCAAAGACTGGTGTATGATGGAAATACACTTTGTAATCGGGGATGGAATGAAGTGTGACTAGAAGGCGTTTTGGCGCCAGGATGGAGGGAGATATGATAGGAAAGTACATCAAGAGATATAAGTGGAGTTATCTCCTTGGGATAATAACCTTATTTGGAGTAGACCTGTTTGGTCTGTTAATTCCAGAGTATACGGGTAGAATCACGGATGGTCTAAAGTATAAAACGATGGATTTTCAAGGGATTTTACATATGATAGGTTTGATTCTAGCGGTCGGAGGCTTAATGGCCCTCGGGCGTTTTTTGTGGCGTATTTTTATCTTTGGTGGAGCTAGAAAAATAGAATACGCTTTAAGAAATGATATGTTTGAACACCTTACGACACTTTCTACTCGTTATTATAATGAAAATAAGACAGGAGATCTTATGGCCCACTTTACCAGTGATCTTTCTGCTATCCGTATGGCGCTTGGGCCTGCGGTAGTTACCACGTTTGATGCGATTATTATGACGGTCATGGTAGTAGTGAAGATGGTATTTTATGTTGACCTACGTTTAACTTTACTTGCTTGTATCCCTATGATATTTATTATGATTGGTGGTATTTATTTTGGTAGCAAGGTAGAAAAAAAATTCACGCAGAAGCAAGAAGCTTTTTCAAAGATGACAGATGAGGTACAGGAAAGTATCTCTGGCGTTAGAGTTGTAAAAGCCTTTGTTCAAGAAGAGAAGGAAATAGAATCATTTTCTAGGACAAACCTAAATAATAAGAAAGCGAATCTTCAGGTTGTTAAGCTCCAAGCAACTGTTTTACCGCTACTTGATTTATTGATTGGTATATCAAGTGTCATTACACTTCTTTATGGTGGTAAACTTGTACTTGATGGAGTAATAACTCCTGGAAAATTTGTTGCTTTTAACTCTTACATTGGAATGTTAGTGTGGCCAATGATAGCAGCTGGAGATAGTATTAACATGCTTTCTCAAGGGTTTGCGTCTATAAAACGTGTGCGTACAATTTTCATGGAACAATCAGAGATTGTAGATGGACCTGAATGTGATAATAAAATTACGGAGTTATCTGGTGAGATTGCTATCAATCGTCTCACTTTCTCGTATAAAGAAGGAACTTCGCCTGTTCTACAAGATATTTCAGTTAAGATTCCTAAGGGGAATACCCTTGCGATTCTTGGTCGTACTGGTAGCGGTAAGACTACAATAGCAAATCTGTTACTTCGTTTATATGACGTAGAAGATGGGATGATAACCTTTGATAGAAGTAGCATTCGTAAAATCCCGCTTCATGTATTAAGAGAGCAGATTGCTTATGTACCTCAAGATAATTTCTTATTCTCAGATACGATCCAAACTAATATTGCGTTTGGTGTACGTAAACTTCGCGATATAAAAGAAGAGGAAGAGAGAATGAAGTTGTTCCCTTCACGAAAGGAACGAATGGAGGCGCAATTTGAAAGCGACTTCATGAAAACAGAAAGTATAGCAGATAGCATCTATCAGGATTTAGATATGGTACAAGAGGCTGCGAAAACAGCATGTATTCATGATAATATCATGGACTTCCCAAGGCAGTATTCTACAATGGTGGGAGAACGAGGGGTAACTGTTTCTGGTGGACAAAAACAACGTAGTTCCATTGCAAGAGCTTTGATGAAGGATGCACCAATACTAATTTTAGATGATGCCCTTTCAGCGGTTGATACGAATACAGAAGAGCAAATACTTCGTAATCTAAAAGAAAACCGCAAAGATAAAACGACGATTATTATCGCTCATCGTATCTCTACCATACAAAATGCGGATAACATTTTGGTACTTGAGGAGGGAAAGGTTGCTGAGTACGGTAGTCATGACGAGTTGATGGAGATGCAAGGAATCTATGCAAAACTCTATGAAAAGCAGCAGTTGGAAAAACAATTAGAGAAAGAATAAGGGGGTAGAGTGAAAGATAAATCTTTCACTCTGCAAGTTAGTGATTGCGTTGCAACCACTAACTTAATAGTACAACGCAGAAATGAGGTAGAAGATGGGTCGAAAAGAAATAGAATATGAAAAATCAATTCATGGGAGTGTGTTCCTCCGTTTAATGAAGTATGCAATTCCATATCTTCCGATGATGATTCTGGCATTTATCTTGGTTCTAGCATTAACTGGACTTGAGCTATTACGTCCTGCATTGATTGGGCGTGCAGTTGATTTGTTTACGATGGATGGAACTTTGGATGATGTTAAGTTTACTGCTATTATATACACTGGTGCTTTAGTATTAAGTTTTTTATTTAACTTTTTGCAAACGTGGATCTTACAGCTAACGGGGCAAAATATCATTTATAATATTCGCCAAGAAGTCTTTGAGCATATACACAATCTATCGTTACGTTTTTTTGATATAACACCAGTTGGTAAGATAGTTACCAGAGTAACCAATGACGTAGAAGCATTGCATGAAATGTATGCCAATATTCTAATAAAGCTTTTAAAAAATATAGTAAAAATTATCGGTTTAGCAATTGTAATGCTCTCTATGAATGTTCGAATTGCATTATATGGATTTTGTTTGTTGCCATTTATAATTGCATTAACCTTGATTTTTAAAAGAACCTCAAGATTAACTTACCGAATCACTAGAACGAAGATAACGGCAATTAATACTTATTTATCTGAGCATTTATCTGGTATGAAGTTAATACAGATGTTTGCAAGAGAAAAAGAAAAAAATGCGGAGTTTGAGGAAAAGAGTAAAGGATTATATCATGCAAATTATCGTGAAATGATGGTTTTTGCAATTTTTCGTCCTTTGATGTATATCTTATCAATTATTGCTTTAGTAATTATTGTGGCTGTTGGTGGTGATAGCGTGTTAAAGGGAGCAGTTACTGTAGGTACATTATATACGTTTATTCAGTATATCTCTTCTTTCTTTGAGCCAATTCAAGAACTTGCAGAACAGTTTGGTACGCTACAGTCAGCTATGGCTTCTGCGGAGAAGATATTTACAATACTAGACGAACCTATCGCAGTAAAAAATCCAGAGTATCCAACTTTAGTGGAGGAAATCAAAGGGCGTATCGAATTTGAGCATGTTTGGTTTGCGTACGAGGGAGAAAACTGGATTTTAAAGGATGTTAGCTTTGTAATTGAACCAGGACAAAGTGTAGCCTTTGTTGGTGCGACAGGAGCAGGAAAATCTTCCATATTAAACTTAATCGGAAGATATTATGACATTCAAGAAGGACGTATTCTTGTTGATGGTATCGATATTAAGGAATTAAGAAAAGAAGATTTGCGTCAGGCAATAGGACAAGTGCAACAAGATGTGTTTATCTTTACAGGCGATGTTATGAGTAACATTCGTTTAAAGAGTGACACGATAACAGAAGAGGAAGCGATTCAAGCGGCTAAATATGTGAATGCGGATCACTTTATTGAAAATTTAAGTAACACATATTATGAGGCCGTTACAGAACGTGGTGCAACATTTTCCGCAGGACAGCGTCAGTTACTTTCCTTTGCAAGAACACTAGCTTATAATCCTTCCATCTTAGTTATGGATGAAGCAACTGCTAATATTGATACAGAAACAGAACAATTAATTCAAGAAGCGTTAGAAAAACTAATGCAGGGAAGAACAACCATCATGGTTGCCCACCGCTTATCTACGATACAGCATGCAGATAAGATTATTGTAATGCATAAGGGTGAGTTAAGAGAAATGGGAACTCATCAAGAACTATTAGAGAATAATGGTATATATAAAAAATTATATGAGTTGCAATTAGCCGGAGAGCATTAAAATAAGTGCAAGAAGAATAACGCTTTATTTGTTTTTAAATAGAAAGAGACATCTTTAGTGATTTGCTAGAGATGTCCTTTTTTAATTAATAGCAAATTACTCCGCGAGTAATCTCCTGTTAATTAAAAAACTCTCCGAGGGATGCGCACTCCGCTGACGCTTCGGAGCGACAAAGTGGCATCTCCCTGAATTTGTCCCTGTTCTGGTGGTTAATCATGGAACTAAGCTTAGGTAAACACTGGAATTCCTTGAAGTTGTAGATTTTTTCCGATATACTAAACATATCCTTTTTGTCGACAAATATGGATAGAATAGAGGCGATCTATGAAGATGAGAACAGAAACATTACAAGTGATTTGCATAAACAGGCAAATGATTTGTAACACATGGAGGTTAACATGAGTAAAAAGCTGCTTCTTATTTCTGTGTTAGCATTGATATTCTTGACAGCATGTGGCAATGCGAAAAAGACTAATAACGATATTTCGGATGCCCAACAATCAAAGGATGCAGAGATAATAAACAATTTGGATGAAACCAATCAACAAGTTACCGATGCGCAAGAGAATCAAAACACGAACGAATCCGATCATGATAGATTAAATCAAAATCTTCCGGATGAAAATCAAGATTCACCTTCGATACCAATGCAACGAGAAGGTAATAACGGAACTTTATCCGATGAAGTTATAACATATAATAATTCACAAGCAGACAACTCTAATAATTCACAGTCAGATAATTCCCAAACCGAAGATACATCCCAAGAAAACAGTGGAAATGATTCCACGAACCAGGGGGATAGCGGTACTTCTAACGTACCTACCGACACACCAAAAAATCCAGAGGTTACAATAGAGCCGACAAAGGTTCCAGATAAGGAGCCAACAAAAATACCGGTACCAACAAAAACTCCTATTGTATCACCAACGAAGATTCCAAACCCAACTAAGACACCACAACCAACCAAGGTGCCAACGGTTACGGTCACTCCGACCAAAGTACCTGTTGCTACACCAACCCCAACCAAAGTACCAGCTCCAACGAAGGTACCTTCGGTCACTCCGCCAGCGAATGTAAGTAAAGCGGATAGTATTACAGTTCGTGGGGAGACCATCTCTATAGGTGATAGTAAGAGTGAAGTGGTAAGTGCATTTGGTTCACCAAGTCGAACTGATGCGACAGAATATAATTATGATTTTATGGTTTATAATGATAATTATAAAAAGTTTATGATGATTGCAATTGCAGATGGCAAAGTAGTTGGATGGTACACCGATGCAACAGATTTTTCCTATCAAGGACTTACTACATCATCTAAGGTTTCTTCTATCAATTCAGTTTTCGGGAAGAGCGCGTCTCTAAATCGTACGATTTCTGTTACAGATGGTGGAAATAAAATTACCTTCTTTATGGATACCATAGGAGATGGTTCTATTGATGGAGTTTCTGTATTTGATAGTAGTGTTTCCAAAGGTAGTACAACAAAAACTGTACTAAAGGCTTGGGAAAAGGAGATCCTTGACTTAACAAACTCCTTCCGTGCTCGTAATGGCTTAAGTGCCTTAAGTTGGTCAGAGGCTGCAGGAGCATCAGCAAGATTACACAGTGAGGATATGGCGGAAAACAATTATTTTAGCCATACTGGACTGAATGGTTCTACACCTGGGGATCGAATGAAAGCACAAGGAATTAGCTATCGAAGCAGTGGAGAGAATATTATCGGTGGATATGGAAATGCACTGCATTCCTCCAATGGTTGGATGAATTCTAGTGGGCATAGATCAAATATGTTAAATAAGAGTTTTACGTACCTTGGAGTAGGATATGCATTAGGTGGTTCCTATGAGAATTATGCGACACAGAATTTTTATTCTAAATAGTGAGAGTTAAGCTAATAAAGATAAATGTGTTAAATAAGGAGTTATTCAAATAAATTTTAAATAGTTATGCTTTTTGGAGTGTCACATTAAATGTGGCACTCTTTATTACAATTATAGAAATTTTGATTTAATTTCCTAATTTAAAAACTCTCCGAGGGATGCACACTTACCCAAAGGCTTCAGCAAGGCGAATAGTATTCGCCTACACAAAGTGTCTTCGTCTCTAATTATGAAACTTGATAAGTCTAGAATGGCGAAGCCACTTTATTCTATGTTAGGTGATGGCTTATCATCTTGACTTCGTTTCATTACCAAAGTTCTCTTTTGGTGTAATGTACTCTAATCGAACTTTAACTTAACAGGAAGGAGTATAAATGGTAAAATATACATAATTATTTATAGTAGGGGGACTGTATGAAGAAACATATTGCTATTGTTACTGGAGCAAGTGGTGGAATTGGAACAGAGTTTGTGAAGGAGTTATTAAAAGAAGAACTAGATGAAATATGGGTGATTGCACGAAATGTAAAGAAACTTAATGATTTAAAAGACCAATTTGGAGAGAAGATAGTTCCAATTTCTAAGGACTTATCCTCTCGCAAAGAAGTTCTATCCATTGGAGATAGAATAAAAGAAGTAAACCCAGTAATTTTGTATTTAATTAATAACGCAGGGCTTGGTAAGATGGGTTCTTCCTATCAAGACTTCACCCTAGAAGAATCAGATAAAACAATAGAATTAAATTGTAATACCGTTGTTTCCATGTGCACCATGTGTATCCCGTATATGCAGAAAGGAAGCTGTATCTTAAATATTTCTTCACAGGCATCCTTCCAGCCAGTACCATACCTTAATCTATATGCAGCAACGAAGGTGTTTGAAAGAAGCTATAGTAGAGCACTCCATATGGAATTAGAAAAAACAGGGATTACTGTAACTGCGGTATGTCCAGGTTGGATTGATACTGATATGTTACTAGAAGAGTGTAATCATCATAAGATAAAATTTCCAGGACTAGTTTCTCCAGATATCGTTGCACAAAAAGCTATGAAAGATACAAAGAAGGGAAGAGATATGTCTGTGTGTACCTTCTATGTAAAATACATGCATTTTCTTTCTAAAATTTTTCCTCAAAAGATAGTAATGAGGAAGTGGGTAAGAAGTATAAAAAAATACATATAAATCGTAGGAGTAGTATATGGGGAAAGAAATCTATACAGAGAGAGCAGATTTATTTGATCCTAATATTTACATACAATTTTTAATTGATATCACAGGAAGTCCTTCCGAAGAAGAATTAATAGCTGCAATACAGAAAGCGTTTGCTGCAAATGAAGTAACCATGTCAAGAATAGTCATTGACCTCGATGGAAAAGCTTATTATGAAGCAATGGAACAGAGCGGATGTAAGGTAAGTATTTCTAATCAGGACTGGTTGGAAATAATAGCAGAAAATGAAAAAGTACCGTTTGCTATAAATCAAGGCGAGCTGATTAGAGTTTTCATAATTCGTAAAGACGTAAAAGTATCTTTATTAATTGTGGCTCATCATATAGCGGGAGATGGGAAATCTTTGGTATACTTTATAGAAGATATTATGAATAGCTTATCTGGAAAAGAAGTACCATATAAACCATTAGTCCTTTATGATGTTAATACACTGCCTAATGAATGTAATCTATCTCTTGTTTACAAGATTTATGCGGATTTCTTTAATAAACAATGGGCAAAGAACGAAAGATCCTTTTCTATGGAAGATTATTATTCCGTGCATCAAAAATACTGGGAGGGCAATTACTCGGTAATATTTACTGAGAAGTTTTCTGCTAATGAGGTAAATAACATAGTTATAAAAGCGAAAGAAGAGAATATATCAGTAAATAGCTTGATTGTAGGGGCATTTTTAAAAGCAGATACTAGGATAAAAATAGTTGGTCTAGCGGTAGACGGAAGGATAGACAGAAATCGATCAATGTCAAATCAAGCAACTGGAGTAAAAGTAAAGATAAAAAGTAAAAAGAATAGATCAGTGGCGGATAGCGCAAAATCATTTCAGAAACGATTGCATAAAAAATTAAATAATCCTAAAAAGAAATTTCTTATACTAAAGTTTATGCCACTACTTTCTAAAACTCTCGTAGATTCTGTGTTAATGTATGTGAATGGTTTATTTTATAATCCAACCACAGAGAAATTGGCAAAAGTGATGGGTTATGTTGGGGAGAATTCAAATGAAATTAGTGTATCAAATTTAACTAGACTAGATATTCCAAATCAATATGGAAGGTTTAGAATAGAGAATTGTATGTTTATTCCACCAGTAATTTCTTATGCAAGACGAGTTGTCGGAGTGGCTACAATGGAGGATGGGATGATAATCTCTTATCATGTTATGTGTGGTAAAGATGAGGTGAAGGAAAAAGATAAATTTAAGCAGGCTATGGAAATATTAAGAAGATAGTGCAGAATTTGGGGAGTAATTGCATTATTATCATACAGACGATAGTTTGGAGTTTTAATTTGTTATATTAGTATAAAATATTTAAGAAGCAAATATTAAATTTATTTTGGTTAATTAAGTAATGCTTTTTTTTCTATAAACAGTAGTGTATAATGAGAAAGCTATAGTAGGGAGAGAAGCTTTATATCAATAGTTTTTAATGGAACATGGGAATAGATACGTGAAACCTTATCGTAATTGTTGTAAGTATAATTACGGAGGAAGAATAGTATGGAAGTGTTTTATTTTATCCTATGTGTACTACAACCAATCTGCCTCCCCATTCCAGAGATGGTGACTGTATTGTGGGGAAGTGTAGAGATAGGTCCGATAAAAAGTTTTATTTTAGGGGTAGTTGGAGCAATTCTAGGCATCAGTGTTATGTACTGGATTGCGAAGAAAGGTTCAAACTTTCTTATTCGTAAAATGAAATGCGAGAAAAAAATAGCGATTTTTCAAGAGTATGTAAGTAATTATAAAGTATATATTATAGGAATTTTATTTATAGTACCAATTTTACCAGATGAAATTATTTGCATTGGCTCCCCACTTGTTGGAATTAAATTTCCTCTCTTTATAGGGATTGCAGTAATATCAAAAATTATATCATTTGGAATGATTGCTTTCTCAGAACCGATAGCAAGAGTATGTTCTTTGAGTAAGGGAGAACTTATCATCTTTGAGTTGGTAGTATTGTTTTTAATTGCTAAGCTTTATACCAGAAGAGAAAAAAGAAGAGAACAGAATACAATAATGAGCAATTAATTTCATTGAAATTTGCTGGTGAAAACATTGCCATAAAATTTATATTTTTGCTGACAACAGCAGAAAGAAATAAAATGTATTAAAAATAAACAGTTGTAAAAAACTAAAAGACTAAAAAACTAAAAAACAGAAAAACAGAAAAACAGAAAAACAGAAAAACAGAAATACAGAACAGTTGTAAAAAACTAAAAAACAACATTGACAGAAATGATTTTTTGTTATATAATATAAAAGCTGTGATGCAAAAGATGTATCACGCATAGCAAGTAGAGTATCCACTCTCACCCTAAGCAAACAGGCGAATGGGTTTTAATTTTCTAAAAGCACGAGATTAGAATAGTAGTTTCTAGTTGAATTGTGCCGTTTAAGAGATTTGAAAGTGGATAGCATGCTATTCACTTTTTTTATTGTATGTTTAGGTAAATAAATGACCCAAACAAGTTTTAGAATCCTATGGAGGTGCAGAACTATTAGCGAATTAATGATTAATGAGCAAATCAGAGACAGAGAAATTCGTCTGATTGGAGAAGACGGAGAGCAACTTGGTGTTGTATCAGCAAAGGACGCATTGAAGATGGCGCAGGAAGCAAATCTTGACTTAGTAAAGATCGCTCCAACAGCAAAGCCACCTGTATGTAAAATTGTTGATTACGGTAAGTACCGTTATGAGCTTGCTAGAAAAGAAAAAGAAGCCAAGAAGAAGCAAAAAGTGACTGACGTGAAAGAAATCCGTTTAACACCGAATATCGATGACAATGATTTGAGCACAAAAGCCAATCAAGCAAGAAAGTTCATCACCAAGGGGGATAAGGTTAAGGTATCTCTACGCTTCAGAGGAAGAGAGATGGCTCACATTAGCTCCGGAAGACAGATTCTCGACAGTTTTTATGAGATGCTTCAGGACGTGGCAGTTGTTGAGAAACCAGCAAAAATGGAAGGCAGAAGCATATTTATGTTTTTGACTGAAAAACGATAGAACAATAGGAGCACATTGTGCAAACCTATTGTCATTATAAAATCAAAGGTTAGTGCATTATGTGCAACCGAATTTTAAGGAGGAAATATCATGCCTAAATTAAAGACAAGCAAAGCTGCAGCTAAGCGTTTTAAGGTAACCGGTACAGGTAAATTAAAGAGAATGAAAGCTGGAAAACAGCATATCTTGACTAAGAAGTCCCAAAAAACAAAGAGAAATCTTAGAAAAGCAACAATGATGGATCCAAGTAACGAAAAGAACATGAAGAAGATTTTACCATATCTCTAAGATTAGGTAACAAGGAGGGAATAGACGATGGCAAGAATTAAAGGCGGCTTAAACGCTAAGAAGAAGCATAATAAAGTATTAAAGCTTGCAAAAGGTTACAGAGGTGCCAGAAGTAAGCAGTATAGAGTAGCAAAGCAGTCCGTTATGAGAGCTTTAACTTCCGCTTTTGCAGGACGTAAAGAGAGAAAGAGACAATTCAGACAGTTATGGATCGCAAGAATCAATGCAGCTGCAAGAATGAATGGTCTTTCTTATAGCAAATTCATGTACGGCTTAAAGTTAGCTGAGGTTACTGTGAACAGAAAAATGTTAGCTGAACTTGCTGTTAATGATGCAGAAGGCTTCAAAGCTTTAGTTGAAGTTGCAAAATCCAAATTAGCTTAATAACACTTCGGTGATCTTATAAAGTAGGAGCATTTACAAGATAACTTTCTTAGTTATGTTGTAAATGCTTCTTCTTATTTATGTCCGTAATTTATTATTTTTATTAATGAAAAAAGGTTACATAAATTGACTTTAATGTAATAAAATAGTATATTATTTCTGTAGCGTATAATATAAGATAGAAATGAGGGAATTCTATGTATTGCAAACATTGTGGGAAATTCACAGAGAATGTCGATGGTGTCTGTATAACGTGCCGTGATCCATTAGAGGTTACCAATGAAATAGCAGAAGAATCACGGGAGTTAACACAAGAAACACAAGACTTAAAAGTATCCATGGACGAAAGTCAAGAGGAAGGAAAGAAATTGGAAGAAAAGTTTGCTTCCAGCAAAGAGTCTTCCCAAGAGATGAATGTGTCTAAGGAAGAAAAGAAAGTTAATGAAGATACTTTGGAACACAAGGAAGTGAAACAAGACGAAAATGTTTTGGAACACAAGGAAGTGAAACAAGACGAAAATGTTTTGGGGAACAAGGAAGTGAATCAAGGTGAGATTGTTTTGGAGCACAAGGAAGTGAATCAAGGTGAGAATGTTTTGGAACAAAAAGAGGAGACACAAGTCGAAAATGGTGAAAATCTCAGGAAAGAACTTTCTCCAAATCTAAAAAAAATACAAAAAATCGGATCTGATAAGTGGAATCATTTTTTAAGAAATACTGGAAAAGAAATGATATCCATTTCAACAATAAAGGAATCAGCTTTTTTACTTATTGTAACATTGTGCATATCAACACTATTATCACTAATTTTAACTTTACTAGCGAATGCATTTTTTAAGAGTCAGATTGACTCTTTGTTAAGCCAATTGGTAGAAGTCTTTTCTGATGAATCCAATAAAGGATTTTTAACCTTTTATCGTCTTTTACGAATGTCATATCTTCATTCTATAAAATTATCGGTATCAGCGGTTGGTGAGAGTTTTGTAGTACATATGAATATCCACGTATTGCTTTTGGCATTAATACCATTTGTTTCTATGTTTTTCTCATGGATGCTATTATGCCATCAAAAGGTAAGATCTTCTTTAAAATTTTTGTTCTCCCAGGAGACTACATTCCAGAATAAAAAAGCACTTCCAATCACACTGAATGTAACCTTCGTATTAACTATACTTTTCTTTTTAACATCCCTCATTCCAATGAATTTGGCTAAGGGTATGTTTATGAAAGTTAAAATATCTTATGGCGGATTCAGTTCTCTATTGGGAACAATATTGATTACCTTATTGTCCTGTTATATTATAACTGGTATCTTAAAATTAAGAGAAATTAAAACGTTGCAAGCAGGAAGTCTTTTGTGGAACTTAAAACAATATTATAAGAAGTATGCTATGGGTGTTATAGTTTCATCCATACTTATTATGTTGATTACCATCATACGAGAAGGTATGTGGAAAGCGATAGGAAGTATTTTACTTGCCCTACCGAATGTATTTTTAATTGTAGCAAATGCGTTATCCTTCGGAGGATTTCAAATTGCCAGCGGAGGGAGTGTTACCACCTTAAGAAGTAGTATGAATGGATTTCAAGTTACATGCTCTGTTATTTTAGCACTTTCTTGGTGTATCTTCCTTTGGTATCTTCTTTACCAGATGTATCTTAAGTTTGAAAAGTCAGATAGGAAGAATTACATAAAAAATGTAGGAATCTTTACCGGTGTTATCCTATTGATACAATTGTTTGTTTATTATGTTTCAAGAGTGAGAATCTCCCTGAGTGCTCTAGGAAGTTCGGAGGTAGGAGTAGCGTTTAAGGTAAATATCCTTCTTAGTTTATTGGTGTTTGTTTTAATTTCTGCTGGTGCTATGGCTTGTGCTTATTACTTACCGGAATTACTCCATAAAAAAGGTAGTAAGGATGAGGTGTTTTTCGTTGGTACATGGAAGCGCCTTGATATGACAATTATGATTGCGTTATCAATTCTTGTATGCCTTACATATCTTGGAATGACGCATAAGAAAAACGATTCCGTATCAAGTGGTTCCATAATAGGGAAAGGGGAATCCTCTAAGGGAGATTCCTACTCAATGATTCATCCAGAGAGTATGGAGATTTTCCAAGATGGATTTGTGTTTCGGAGTTATAACGGAATTTACACCTTTGAAAAAGAAAAAGTGAAAAAAATGTCATTGAGTGATGACATGACGTCATATTTTAATGATTCAAATTATTATTACTCCAAATCATCAAATCGTATATTAAGAGTAAATAAAAATAATGCAATGTTATTAGATAGTAAGGGAAAAGAGTTATATAAGCAAGAAGTTACCTTTGATCAATTACTTACAGCTTCGAAAGAATTTGATAAGTTATTGTTTTTTGTTGATGGTGAGATTACTTTATTTGATAAAAAAGAGAATAAATTTACCACTCTTGAAGGAATTACGAACTACGATTACCTTGATTTTTATTTTGACGAATCGGAAGAGAATTTATTTCTAGTCGGTGAATCTATCAGTTGTTACAATATCGATTCGAAGAAGCTTGATGTAGTGATGGATGAGACGCCGGAATACATTTTAGATTCCAGTTATAATTTAACGGCGAAAATATACGTATTTAAAGAAGGTAAACTAGTGCAACCAGTTGGGGATACCAATAAAAAATATTATGTTAAGAATATGGTAAGAGATTATGAATCCTACAAAGTCATCATAGAAAATGGAAAGGAAAGCCCAGTATCACTTCCAGATATGGTTTGGGCAGAGTCAATCAATGATGAGGGAACTAAGTTTTTAGTTACCTTTACAGAGTATGGGGATTACTATCTCTATGATGCGGTTGAAGCGGAATTGACGAATATATCCACCCAAATTCGCTATATTACATCAAACGAAAAAGTTGAGGGGTAAGGCTGAAAGAATATAATTCTTTCAACCTGATTTAGAAAGGGGCATGGATATCAATATGAAAAAAATACAACTTTTTTTAGTTTCCTTATTCTGTATGCTTGTGTTTTCAGCTTGTGGTGCTGAAATCACTACAACAACGAATTTAAATAAAGATGGCTCTGGAGAGCTTATTGTGACGGCGGTAGCTTCTTCTTCCGAAGCGGAGTACTTAGATGGTGGTTTTGAGGCATTGAATCAATTATTATTGGAAAAGGCTGCGCCACAAGGACTGGAGTTATCTGTTGTATATGATGAAACCGATTCTAATTATACGTATTCTTATAAAATAGAATTTAAGGATGCTAATGATTATAACAATAAGATTGAAGCATTATTTGGAGCAAAAGGTCTGGCAGAATTTACGAATACCACCGAGTATTTTACACATACGCTAAAATATCAGGACCTGACTGATAAGGCACTTTTTATTGATTGGGCGTTAAAAGCAATTGATGAGTCAGGAATATGTAGTTATGATTCCTCTGAAATCTATAATTGGGGTTCTCGCTATTTAAACTATAATGGGGAAGAAGTATATTATGGATACCAGGAACCTACCATGGAGAAGAGTACAACAGTAGGTGTTTCAAAGGTTAAGTGTTTTTCTGAATATGATATTAATTCAAATGCAACAAAGACAATAGAAATTTATCTTAACACAGCTGATCTTATAGGGATAAAGGAAGAAGACATTCTTTCATACTTTAAAAAATTTAATGAAAATGTGGAGTATAATGCTACCGCAGGAACGATTATTTATCGTTTAGATAATCTAGAAAAAATTAATCAGTTCCTAATTTCTGTAATGAATTCAGACGGAGAGACTAATGTATCAGAGCCACCAGTTAAGTTATCAGTAACAAATACCTCTATTTTTGCTTTTTCATATGAATTAGAGGAATACTATAATCTCGGAAATCTTTTTAATGCATTAAGGATGGATACGGATTATATAGATGTATATTTGTCGGTGCCAGATGGACTTAATTATGGTTGGTACGATTTTACTTCTTACCAAGATGCTAGTGAGGTAGCAGATGCGAAATACAATTATCAAGGCGCAAGCTATTACGATAGTGTATTTAGTAGCAACTTTGAAGCAGAACAGTCTGTTACAGTTAAGAATATTGATGTCAAATGTATTTTTGAAGATGATATGTCTGCAAAGCTAACGACTGAGTTTACTTTTTTACCAAATGGTAGTGATATCGATGAGGTAAAATGTAAAGAATTTTATAAAGATTTAGGTCAGGAGATAACATATCAAGAGCAAGGAGACACTGTTGTTGTTACCTTTACAAAAAAAATTGATAAAGGTGAAAGTTATAGTGATAAAGCGAATATTCTTCAGGTGAAGGAATCTTCTTTATCCAACCTAAAAAACAAAGTCTATACTTTGGATCATGTATTTATGCTATCTGGATTAATTCCTATTGAAGATTGTGAAGTTAATTATAAAATAATGGTTCCAGATTCTCTAAAGGTGACATACTTTAATTCCAATAATACAGTTCTTGCAGGAAACGAGACGAAAAGAATTCAAAAGAACGGTTATTATACAGATAGTATCTCAACGTATGGGGGAAGAATTAACGTATCTGTTGCAATTGAAAAAGCGAATGTATTGTTTTATGCAATTTTGATTTTTATAGTTATTGCAATCGTGGCAGGTGCTGTAATTATTACTGTGTTCCTTGTGAAAAAAAAGAAATCGGGCATGGTATTAAAAAAAGAAGTTATAACATCGAATGAGGTTGATAATCCTCAGAGCGAAGTTAAAGAAGAGCCATAAATAAGTCTAAGCTTTTTCGTTTTATTCAATATAAATTCTTGAAGTATACAATTTAGAAATATTTTCGGAGAATTTACTATGTAAAGCGAGACAACTAAACATTCACTTATAAGCGGATATGCTTTTTGTGAAAACCTAGTTGTTCTCGCTTTTTAATGATTCTAATAGAATTCTAACTTGCAAGTGAGTGGGTGCTGTAATAATATGATTACATAAGAAGAGAGTTCGTGTCAGGCGAAGGGAAGATAGTATAGAATAATGCCTGAATAAATAAGGAGGAGGGATGTTATGCGGTATCGAATATCAAATGTATTGTGGGGACTATTTTGGATGTCTCTAGGTGTAATAATCGCAGGAAATGTATTTCATTGGTGGGATGTATCTTTATTTTTTCCTGGATGGTGGACATTATTTTTAATCGTACCTTGTGGAATTTCTATTATCAGTAATGGATTTGGAGGGTTTTCTCTCATTGGTCTTGTAGTTGGTATCATGCTATTATTAAATAGTCAAGGAATATTCTTAGCAGATACGGTAAGAAAACTCATTATTCCTGTTGTTTTAATTATTATTGGGCTAAATATATTAGTACGTGCTACATTTAGCGGAAGTAGTAAAGTGAAGCTACCAATACCAAAAGAATGTAGCTATGCTGCAACTTTTAGCGGGAATACGGTTCAATTTTCAAACCAACTATTTCAAGGAGCTGAGCTAAATGCTATCTTTGGAGGCGTGAAACTTGATTTAAGAAGTGCTATCATTGAAGAAAATGTCTGTATTGATGCTACTTCTATTTTTGGAGGTATTGATATTTACGTACCAGAGAATATCCGAGTTAAGGTATCTTCTAGTTCCTTCTTTGGGGGAATTAGTAATCACCGTAGACGTACAACAGGAGATGTTCCGACAATCTATGTCAATGCGACTTGTATGTTTGGAGGTGTAGAGATTCGATGAGTCCTTTACAAAGAGTTATAAAGTATTGTGCGATGGGATTTGCAGCATTTCTTATGGTAGGTATTTTATCTAGCATTGTTGCTGTAGTATCTGGAGTAAGCTATGGATTTGATGTTTATGAAGAGAGTAAAAATTATGTTAGTTTTATAAAGGATTTTGATAATGTTAAAAATTTAAATCTTTCGAATGGTGATAAGAAGCTAACGGTAGTAAGTGGAGATACTAACAAAGTTATTGTGGAAGCAAAAAATGTTCCAGATACATTGGAGGTTAAGGTAACTTCGGATGGAACTTTAATCATTGATGATAACAATAGATTTCATATTTCATGGATATTTGGCTGGACGGGTGATTGGAATCAAGAGATGGAAGTAATTGTAACAGTGCCACGTGACTTTACTGCTGGCAGAGTGGAGCTTGACAGCGGTTCCGCTACCATGAAAGTTGAAGATTTAGTTGCTGATAATATGATTATTGATAGTGGTTCTGGTAATTTTGTAGGACGTAATCTATATGCAAAAAAAGCAAATCTAAGCTTAGGCTCTGGTTCCAGCCTACTAGAATATGTGAAGTTTGATAAGGGAAAAGTAGATTGTGGCTCGGGTGATGTAAAAATTGAGAATGCTACATTTTATAATGTAGAGTTTGAAGGAGGCTCAGGTTCTCTCTCTTATTCCGGTAAATTACTTGGTAAGACTAATATGGAAGGTAGAAGTGGTAGAAGCTCCTTTGAGTTAGAAGGAAACCTTGAAGAGTACGACATTGCTTGTGACAGTGGTTCTGGTGGGATATGGATTGACGGAACAAAAGAAGATAACTATAAAAATCATAATAGCGAAGCTAGTAATGAAATAAGAATCGATGGAGGTTCTGGCCGCATTCTTATTAATTTTTATAGTGAATAAACATGGAGGTGGTAGCTATGCTTTGCAAATTGGTGATCAACTTAAAAGATAGACTCTGTACAAGATCTAATGAATGGACAAAACTTGTACAGAGCAATTACTCGTAGCAATAAATACGTTTCTATATTTGTCCACATTGGATTTTGTACTTATAAAATAACATAATTTTATAAGGAGAAAGCCAATGAAAAATAATAAAGATTTTAAAAGATATATAATTTTTTGGTTAAGTCAGTCAGTCTCGCAATTAGGGAGTAAGATGACTAGCTATGCCTTAATTCTATGGGCATATCAACAAACAAATTCTGCCCTTTCTATCTCACTAATGTCATTTTGTTCTTTTATGCCATATATCATTGTCAGTGTATTTGCAGGGCCTTTTGTGGATCGGCATAAGAAAAAGAATATTATGGCAATTGCGGATAGTATTGCGGCGATTTGTACGATCTTTATATTCGCTTTATTGATTAGTAATCAATTATTGATCTGGCACATATATTTAGTGAATATTATTGTAGGTTTTATGGATTCTTTTCAATCTCCGGCAACATCCATTGCGGTCGGAATGCTAATACCTAAAGAGAAATATGAAAAGGCAAGTGGGATGGATTCTTTCACCCGTAATTTAGTTACAGTTTCATCACCTATGTTAGCTGCTGCCATATTATCTATATTTGGTATGAGCGGTATCATACTAATAGATCTTATAACATTTCTTTTAGCAATGCTTGTTTTGCTCTTTTTTATACCAATCAAAGAGGAAAAAGCAATTATTTCAAAAAAGAAAGAATCTTACATTGCAGGATTTCAGGAAGGAATTTATTTTCTCAGGAGACACAAGGCAATCTTTTATATTATGGTAAGTATGGCATTAATTAATTTCTTTTCAAGAATAACCTATGAGAACATACTCCCTGCGATGCTTATATCAAGAAGTAGGGGAAATGACATTACGTATGGAATAGTCAATGCAGTAATGGGAGTCGGAGGTATAATAGGAGGAATTATTGTATCTCTTGGGAAGATGCCGAAGAATAAGATGAAAATGATTTATTTTTCAGCTGCCTTTTCATTTTTACTTGGTGACATATTTATGGGAGTAGGAAGAAATGTTTATGTATGGTCGCTAGCATCTTTGGCTGCGAGTGTTCCAATTCCTTTTATTCTGGCTGGACAACAGGTAATTTTGTATGAAACGATTCCACAGTCCATGCAAGGGAGAATCTTTTCTATAAGAAACACAATTCAATTCTCAACGATACCAATCGGCATTTTATTAGGTGGCTTACTTTCGGACTATGTGTTTGAACCCTTTATGGCATCACATAACTATATTGCAGATATATTAGGTGGATTGGTAGGAATTGGTCCAGGAAGTGGAATGGCTGTAATGTTTCTATTAACTGGTATCATGGGTTGCATCGCAAGCCTTATTGGTTACAGTAAATCCATCAAGGTTAATAAGAAGTAGGATCATTGACAAGCATAGAGAGTGATGATCCATAAGGCTCACATGAATCAGAGAGATTGATAAGCCATAAGGCTCATATGAATCAGAGAGATTGTTAAGCCATAAGGGATGATAAGCCTTTTTATAATTCATAAAGATTGATATTAAGGCATTTATAAATATCAAATATGAAATAGATGTATTTCTTAAACTGTTTTAAATTATTGTATAATCTAAGAGATTAGATATATAAAATTTAAAACAGTTTTTTTAATTAATAGAAAATGACTCAGCGAGTAATCTCATATTAATTAAATAACTCTCCGAGGGATGCGCACTCCGCTGACGCTTCGGTGCGACAAAGTGGCATCGCCCTGAATTTGTTGATTCGCGGAGCTTAGATTGGCGAAGCCACTTTGTTCTTATTAAACTTAGTATAGCATTTTTCTATTCTTGGATTCTTTCACATCCTGTGGATAAATCCATAGTAAGATTGCTTTTTTATGGATATCGTGATAAAATACGGTACACAGTCACATTAGAAGGTCTAATTAATTATTTAAAATCTTAACACCTAAGTATGGTTATAAAAATAATGAGTTGATGACTGTTATTTTTCTATTTCGTGTAATTTTCTTATAAAAAGCTGTAAATTTAACAAAACATCAATACAAACTTAACGGATAGTTTAAAAATAGGTGTTATACTATAGGTAGAAAGTCCTTAGGGGGCCAGGTACGGGTGGATTCGTTTTAGTTCGTATTTGGAATAAGGATTGATAAAAAAAGTGAGAGTAAGCAAATAACAGTTTGATATGTATGAATAAACGGAGGTTTTCTTATGAAGAAAGAAAGAGAGAAATTATTCCTATGGAATAGAAAGTTAAAAAGCATCATGGTACTTTGTACTTTCGCTGTGGTACTTACTATTACTGGGTGTAGTAATAAAAAGGATAAGCCTACCTCAGTAGATGATACACTTATTACACCGGTGCCAAATAACAATGTAACAACTACACCACTTCCTACACCAGTAGCAATGACTCCAGCACCTGGAATTACGTTGACTCCTACACCAGAGGTAACGGTTACACCAACTCCAACCAATGCTCCACTAGGTGAGCTTTCGGAAGAAGAAGCGCAAAAACTTGTTTTGGCAAAGTTAGATACTTCAAAATATAGTGTGGGTCTGTCAGACGATCATTTAAATATTGATGGTGAAACCTACTATGTATATGTTGTATCAGATTCTAATGGTACTATGGAACCTGCTATTATCGTGAATAAGAAGAGTGGAACTCTTTATTGTTATGATGTTGATGGTAATGTAACTGCATTTACAAAGTTTCCATTAGATAATGTGGAAAGTGTTGATCAAAATGAAGATACAATAACAGAAGCAGAGGCTTTGGAACTTTTAAAGAAGATGAAGAAAGAGAAACTTGGTTTGGTAAATAATTTATCACATTATAATGTGGTAGCAGACTCTTGGACTACTGTGATTGCGGGAGATGAATCCTATTGTTTTAATGTATTTGAAGGACTTGCAGAAAATCAATTGGTAGGTAGGTACTATGTTTCCACTTCTGGAGAGAACATTTACCGTGAAGAGGAAAGTTTTGATTTTGTAAAAATTAATTAGAGATAAGAAGGGTTAACAAAGCCCTTAGAAAGCGAGAATGACTCAGGTGTTTTCACATGGGCTGTTCTCGTTTTCATTTACCATTATTTTTAGGAAATTAATGTTTGTATCATTTTTAGAAAATTGATGTTGGTATCATTTAAGGAAATTGATGTTTGTTGAAAAGATTGTCACAAAATGTTATAATTATTGGAATAATGATATGGTAAAAAAGGCATGGGGTGAAACGATGAAAGAGAAGATTGAGCAATTAGCAAGGGGTGTATTTGTATATAACTTACCTGAGATTATTCTCTCAGAGGAATCGCTAGAACTCTATGTGGAGTGCGGGAGTGTATATCGAGGGTCCTTTACTATTCAAAATAGTCAAAACACTAGGATGAAAGGTGTCTTATATTCTTCCAATCGAAACTTACATATCGAAGATGATCGGTTTATTGGCGAAGTGACAACAGTTCAATATAATTTTACGGCTGTGAATATGGAGACTCTTACAAGTTATGAGGAAGAAATTCATATTATATCAGATTGTGGTGAGTTTGTACTTCCGGTTACGATACATATCACTTCACCAAGTTGTGAATCCTCTGTAGGAAAGATAAAGAACTTGTTTGAATTTGCAGGACTAGCGCAGACGAATTGGGATGAAGCAAAGGAAGTTTTTCAATCAGAGAGATTTGGGCAAGTATTAGCATATTATGACAACCAATACCTATCTATTTATCAAACGCTTAAAAAGAGTAGTTCTACAAGCCAAGCTCTCGAACAATTCTTAATTGCTACTCACAAAAAAGCACCTATTGTATATCAGGTAGATAAGACGGAACTTAGCTATGATGCAGGTCCATATAACTTTATGGATAAGATAACTATCAAAAAAGATGGGTGGGGGCATACGGAGGCTATTGTAAGTACAAATGTGAAATTTCTTCAACCTCAGAGGAATATGCTAACTACAGAGTGTTTTACGGATGGTGAAGGGGAGCTTAATTTTGTGGTACAAACGGAAGGAATGAAGGAAGGGGTACATTGTGGTAACATATATATCGATATGGACTTACAGAGATTTGTTATAACAGTTACCGTTCATTGTAGTAGAAAGAATGTAATTAGGCGTACTGCCTTACGAAAAGAGAAGTCTTGTTATGTTAAGTTGACTAAGAATTATTTGAATTTTCGTTTGGACAGAATATCCTTATCCAAATATGTGAGTGAAGCAGAGAGTGTTTTACTATCTTTACTATCTGGAGAAAAAGAGAATATACTTTTTGAGTTGTACCACTTACATTTAAAATTAATTTCCGGTAAAGAAGGAATGGTAGCTGCAACATTTGAAGCATTGGAACAAAAAAAAGAGGAACTAAAGAAGACAGATCCAGTTGCATATGGTATACTTCTTTACTTAAATACATTAAACAAAAAAACAAATGAAGATACCCTTAGTGTATTTCAAGATATTAGGGAGTTATCGGAAGATAATCCAAAGGAATTATTTCTTTTTTGGTGTCAATTATACTTAAATAAATCGTATGTTACAAACTCTGCGCAAAAGTTTAAAGACATGAAGGAACGGTTTGAGCTAGGGTTACATAGTCCGATTTTATATTATGAAGCAGCTCTTTTACTTCGTGAGGACACCTTTTTATTACGAGAGTTAGATACTTTTGAATTACAGGTTATTTCTTTTGCACTAAAGAATCATTTCTTAAAGAAAGAAACCGCATCTACGGTAGCTTATTTAGCCAGCAAGTGTAAAGTTCCACACAAGTCTTTGCTTAGAATCTTAGATCAGATTTATGTACAATTTGAATTAAAGGATGCCCTTTATGCGATTATAAGCATATTAATTCGAGGACATAGGAGAGATACTCACTACCATCGTTACTATAAGCTTGGAATGGAACAGCAATTAAGAATTACCGAACTTCCAGAATACTATATCTATAGTATGGGGGAGGAATATCAGGAGATACATCCTTCGGTAGTTTCTTATTTTTCCTATGAGAATAAGCTACCAGATAGAAAAAAGGCATTCTATTATGCTTGTTTACTAACCAAGCATAAAGAATTCGTTATTACGGATCATCACCGAATGGAGATATTGCAATTTTTAAAGCGTCAGTTTCTTGCAGGAGTTTTTAATCGTCATCTGGCAGTTTTAGCAGATGCATTACTTATTGATATTCCAATCGATGCAGAGCTTGCAGAAATAATACCTAAAATAGCGTTTGTTCATGAAGTTACATGTGAAAATCCCAATATTAAGAGCGTTGTAATTGTACACAAGGAGTTACAGGAAGAATGTATTGTTCCATTAATAGAAGGGCATGCATTTGTAAATCTTTATACAACTCAAGCACAGATTTTCTTTATTGATTATAGAGATAGGCGTTATCATACGCTGGTTTCCTATTCCTTAAAGAAATTATCGCATCTAACACCATTGCTAGAAACTTGTTATGGGATAAATCCGGATCAAGCAGAGTTAATATTATATTTATCAGAAAAAACACAACAATATCAAAAGCTTGATGAGTACACCATTGAGCTAAGAAAAAGAGTAGCGCAGCAGTCGACATTAACAAAAGAATATAGAAGAGACTTTATTCAAACTTTGATACACTATTATTATGATAATTTTGAAGGAGAAATCTTAGAAAGTTATCTTAAAAACATTGATCTAAATATTTTTGAACAGCAAACGCGGTATAAAATGATTGAATTTATGATACTTCGCGAATTATATCCAATTGCACTTCATGCCATGGAGGAAATAGGATATGAAGAGGTAGATGTAAAACGACTTCAAAAATTATGCTATCGTTTGCTAACGAGTGCAGATGGAGTACCACAATATCAAGATATTTTATTGCAAATAGCATTTTATTTATTTAAAAAGGGAGAGTATGAAGAAGGAAGTCTTTCTTATTTAGTGAAATATTTCTATGGTACAACAGCTCAAATGTATGAGTTATGGAAAATTTCAAAAGAGAATAATATAGATACCCTTGATTTAGAAGAGCGTCTTCTTGGACAAATGTTATTTGCAGAAAGCTATGTTGGGAATGCGATGCAGGTATTTTTATCTTATTATCATAAAGGTTGTAATCGGAAGTTAATTCGTGCATTTCTATCCTATTGTTGCTATAAATATCTGGTACATGACCGCGTAACAGAACCAGAAGTTTTTGAGGTTATTCGCCAAGAGCTAAATTATGAGGAAAATGACATAGCCTTACGAGCCCTATTAAAACACTACTCCATGAAGGAGCAATTAACAGATAATGAAGTTAAATTTATCGATTATCATTTGAGTAGATTGGTTCAAAAAGGTGTTATACTACCATTTTTTAAAGAGTTTAGTAGGAACATGAGAATTCCACAGCATATGTATGACAAATATTATGTAGAATATCGTACAAACCCCAAAAATCGTGTTATGATACATTATTCTTATGGAAATACGAGTGGAGAGAATACGTTTATAGTAGAAGAGATGCAAAATCAATTTTATGGTATCTTTGTAAAAGAGTTGATACTATTTTATAACGAAGAATTGCAATATTATATTACAGAAATTACAGAGCAAGGGGAAGAGGTAACAGAAAGTAAAACATTAGTTGGAATTCTCGAAGAAGGGACCTCTGATGAAAACTGTTATACTCAATTAAACCATATTATTGAGGCAAGAGAGTTAAAGAATGAGGAAAAGGTACTACAACTTTTAGATTCTTTTGTAAAACAAAAATATGCAATTGACACTTTATTTGAACCTATTCAATAAAGAAGGGAGGAGACTATGGGGGAAGGTAAACAACTATTACTTGGGTTTGAAATCACAAATGAATCATCGCAGATATACTTCTTTCAAACACAAGCTCAGGATGCTGTTCCTATCTTTATGACACAAAATCAATCAAATCCATTGTTTCCTACCTGCTTAGCGGTAAAGGAATCCACAAAGGAATGGTTGCTTGGAGAAGAGGCGATACGCCTTGTTGATCTTGGTGAAGCGGTTTTAGTAGATAATTTACTGAAAAAAGTTGAAAATCAGGAAAGTATAACAGTTTATGGGACAAGCTTTACCCCAGAAATGTTATTAACAAAGTTTTTCAAGAGAGCGTTTATGGTGGTAAGGCAGCAGTTTCTAAATAGTAGTATACAGAAGCTGGTTATCACCATACCTAATCTTACGGCAAAGACAACAGAACTTATTTATCTTAGTTTAGAAGAATTGGGTCTTCTTAGGGACAGAGTATATATTATCAGTCAAGTGCAGAGCTATATGTATTATGTTCTTAGTCAGAAGCCAGAGATTTGGGCCCATGATGTTTCCTTGTTTACCTATGATGAAACAGGATTGTTCTATTATAGTCTCTCAGTAAATAGAAGAATGCAGCCGTATGCGGTTTTGGTAAATCGTATGGATTTAAGCAATGAACTGACGCCAGAGCTTTTCGAGCAAGAACCACTAGAGCGTGTATTGTATCGTCTTGAGAAAATTATGAATCAAGTGCTTTACAAACGTTTGACAAGTGCTGTGTTTGTAACAGGAAAGGGATTTGAAGGAAATTGGGTACGAGATGTTTTAATTCGTTTAAGCAGTTCCCGCCGAGTTTTTTTAGGGCAGAATCTGTATGCAAAGGGGGCATGCTTAGCTGCAAAAGGGTTTCTAGATGATCGATTCCTAAACTATTTATTTTTAGGTGATGAGATGATTACATCAACCATTTCATTGCGGGTTTATGAGAATGCAAAAGAAGTAGATTTTTGTTTGGTAAAAGCGGGGACTCCATGGTGGAAAGCAAACAATACGGTAACAGTAATACTCGATCAGACGAAGGAATTAGCTTTTACAGTAACAAATCTTTTAAAAAGAGAGCCTCTTTATGAGGTGTTGTCTTTGGATGGGTTATTAGAGAGAGAAAATAAAACAATACGTCTTTCGATAACAGTTCATTTTATTGATCGATTTACGGCGATAGTTACAGTTCGAGATGTTGGATTTGGTGTGTTTTATGAGACAAATTATCGTATTTGGGAGCAAGTGCTTACCTTATAGAATGGGGGATTTTTATGGGTAAATTAATTCTTTGCGCAGGAAAAGTAGCAAAGGAACCATATTATTTTAAACTAACTAAAACTCCAGTCTATACGATAGAAGAACTTTGTTATTACATCTATCATAATCTGGAAACTGTTAGTGAGGAACTATTTAATCAAGAGCTAATTGTTTTCATTAGAGAGGAATTAGGATTAAAGGAGAGAGCGGACTTTCTCGAGGAATTGCTTCGAAAGAAGGCAGGTATCAAGGATTTAGTGGTCAGTATTCTATGTAGTTGTGATTTATATGATAAGATAGAAATAAATCATTTGCTTGCTGAAATTGATATACTATTCCGATTAACACCGGTACAAAGGAAAAAAAGACAAGCGGATTTTTGTATCTCACATCATAAGTATAAAGAAGCGATGAAAGAGTATATGGAAATTTTAAATAGTAGAGAGTTAACGGAATTAACAAGTGAAGAATACGGTGATATTCTTCATAATATAGGGGTTTTAGAAGCGAAAACAGGGGCATTTTCGGTAGCAGCTGACAAATTTCGTGAGGCGTACGAACGTAATCATAAGGAGAAATCGTTAAAGCAGTATCTTTATGCACTAAAATGCAATAATCAAGAGGCTTTATTTGAAAGAGAAGTAAAAATACTTGTGGATAATCGTGAACTGCTAAAGCAAATTGAAGAAGAGCTTTATCATGCCTGGGATGCTTCAGAATATACAGGTTTTTATGCTGAGGTAGAAAGGCTCTCAGAGCTGAAAGAAAGAGGAAAATTAACTGAGTTCTATGAACGTTTGAATGAGCTTATTATGCAGTTAAAAATAGAATACCGTAAGGATAGTATATAGAAAAGAGGATTGATATGGGTTTATTTTCATCTCGAAAGAAGAATATAGAAGACGAACGAATTGAAAACACAGATTTTGTTCAAATGTCTGTGGATGAAGCATTAAAAAAATATGCCAGTTCATCCGTTGCTCAGTCTCCATACCTAATAGAGGAGGAGAATCTTTCTTTTCGAGAGAAGAGAAAAAGGAAAAAAGAGCAAGCAAAAAACAAGAGAAATAATAAGACAATAGAAACAAATGGCTTTCATCCATATCAAGGCGAAATAAGTGAAGACATAGGGAAAGTAATTAAGGAACATAAAAGCCAGATACTGGAACTGACCGCGCAACTTGAAGAAACGAAGCAAGAGTATGAAGCAGTGACCGCATATCTTTCAGATATTCAGAAAATTGAGCAAATTCCAGATGGACAAAAAAAGCCTTATTTGGAGGCTGCTAATAAAATTGTGAACTTTGAAAAAGAGAGAAAGAATTATTTAAACATCGATCGTAAGTTATCAGAGGCACAGTTTTCAGAGATGAATAGGTTGGAGGCGGATATTAAGAGAGAGCTTCCAAAGCTAAAGGAGCAGGAACAATATCAACAACTCATTAAAGAAGATTTGCGCCAGCTTGAAGGAGAAAAAGGTGTATTAAATTACGATCGGGAACAAGCAATATCAAAAACTAAATTCTTGAAACAATTAGCAGTTGTAGGCTTTGTTATGATTCTATTATTATTTGCGGGATTGTTTTTATTGGATAGTAAGGTAGAAGCTAATTTATCATTACCAATATTGATGACTGGTTTTCTTGGAGTTTTTTTAGTAGCATATATTATCTATGATACAAGAAGATGTTCTTATAAGCAAAAGATGGCAGAGCTTAAGTTAAATCGCGCGGTTGCTCTAATTAATAAAGTAAAGCTAAAGTATGTAAATTGTACTGCAACACTGGAATATTCTTATGAGAAATATCACACCACAGGGTATCAGGAACTTATGGTTAGGTATCAATTGTTTTTAAAAGAGAGAGAAGAATTAGAGCGATTAGAACAAAATACCGAGCTATTAGGTTATTATCAAGAAGAGTTAGTGAAGGAACTTCGAAAGCATGGAGTTGACGATGCGCAAGTATGGGGATATCAAGCTGAAGCCTTACTTGATAAAAAAGAGATGGTAGAGGTTCGTCACCGCCTAAATGTTCGTAGACAAAAGCTCCGAGAACGTATTGATTTATGTGCAAAACAACTTGATTTAGTCCGTAATTCATTGGAGGGAATACGAACTAGAAATCCTGAATATGAAAGTGAAGTAGTATAAAATGGAAGGATATATTATGATAAGAGTAAAATAATAATTCACTTGTCTCTTCCTTCTATAAGGATCTAACCATTACGGGAACGCTATATGCATTGGATAAAAGAAAAATCTATAGAAGGTATGAAGTGACCCCAATAATAAAATTTTGTAGCGTAGTAGTTTTAACTGCTACGCTATTTCTTTATGCTGCCAAGAGGCCCAGTATTCTACTAGACTTTGTTTATACCTTATGGGCTTTGTTTATACCTTATGGGCTTTGTTTATATCTTATGGGCTTTTTTTATATCTCATGGACTCTGTTTATATCTCATAGGCTTTGTTTGTATTTCATGAGTTTGATTTTATGTATTCTGCTGGGAATGTTTTATGAAGTAGCTTAGTTTATTTCTGTGCTTTTTTGGAGGGTATAGCCTGTTTATGAAGCGGAGTGTCTGGAATAAAGTTCATAATCGCTGTATTTGATAATTGATAAATTAATGTTGCCATTTCTTTGCTTTTAATATTGTAGTTACACTGAATCCAATGTTGAATAGCACTTAAACTTCCCATGATTACGAAATTGTACACGTATTCTGAGATATCAGGAGGGCAATTTAACATGACAGCAGCTCTGAGATGAGCTAAAATATCCTTCATGAACTTCGTTTGAAAAGACAGGTTTTGCTGAGGGCGAAGTAATATTTTAAATATCGTAGAGTTATCTTTAATATATTCTAGAAACGTAACCAGATAGGGGAGGGTATCTTGATTAGAATCCACTTTCCCGAGAAATTTTTTAGCACTGTCTAATACTTCATTCTCTAATTCATTTAGTAAGAATAGCGGATCGCTGTAGTAAAGATAAAAAGTGGAACGATTAATCCCTGCATTCTCACAGAGTTCTTTTATTGTGATTTTTTCTACTGGTTTCTCATGCATTATCTCTATAAGGCTATTCTTTAATAACATTTTTGACAATTTCACTCTTTGGTTATTTTTATCTGCCATACAAGAATCCTCCATACAATAAAATTGATTTCTGTTCTTAATACTACATTTGGAACTTTTCTGTTGATTTAGCATCAGATGAAGTTAAACTGGTGGTTGTTAATCCAACACTGTGTCGATAATATAAAAAGTAAGATAGTGTTAGAATTCATAGAGT
>JAEWHR010000029.1 GCA_023387655.1 Bacillota bacterium | reverse complement strand
CTGAGGCATCCACATGGAGCACACCACCAGAAATTGCAATATATACGTCCGAAGAGGCAGCAAACTGATCGCCTCGATTACCAAATCCACTGCTATCGTTGCCTCCAGCTGCGTTAAGTCCATCATCGCTGGCTACAAGTGAAATATCCCCACCGGTAATGTCAATCGTCTTACCTTCGATTCCCTCATAACTCTGCGTAATGTTAATGACACCACCAGAGATGGTTGTAGCTGCATCGGCATGGATTCCGTCATCACCAGTAGTAATTTGAAAGCTACCGCCGTTTATTGTAACATTGCTATTGGAATGAAGTCCGTCATCAGCCGAGTCAATAACAAATATTCCACCATTTAATACAAGATTGGAAACAGCTTTGATACCTTTGGTGCTAACGGAATCATCTGTAGATGATGTAGTTTGCGCTATATCTCCTCGTTCAAAGGACTGAATGCTGTGCGTGGATGCATTCTTGCTACCTCCCCCTGCTTCAATGGTAAAGTCTCCGTTTTCTACCTGTAGGTAGGTTCCGCCACTTATTCCATCCCCTGCGGCGGTAATATTAAATGTACCGTTTGCAATATATACAAAACCCAAGCTGGTATCATCTGCATTTTCAGCATGGATACCGTCTTTTTCTGAATCAATGCGATATGTCCCGTTTGCAATACGCACGCTGTTTTTTCCAGAAATTCCATGACTCTTCGCTGTAATGTCATATTTCCCACTAGTAAGGACCAAATCATCTTTGGAGACAATTCCATGTCCTACCGGTGCTTTTATTGTCAGGGTTCCTTCGCCATTGAGCGTCAGGTCAGCTTTGGAGAAGATAACAGCATCGATGTTATTCTTATCGATGGCCACATACTCTCCTCCGTTTGAAAGTGTATTGCTAGAATCTAAAGCCGTGGTAAGGAATACTTTATCTGCTTCCAACACATAGATAGCAGCAGAGGTGGAGTTGGTAATATCTACTCCATTAAGAACAATTTGTACCTTGTCAGTATCCTCTGCGTTTACCACTACCATCCCATCGTTTAATGTCCCAGAAAGAATGTAGGTACCCTCGTCGGTGATGGTAACTATGTTGCCGGAAATCTTCACGGCGTTAGAATCACAGGACGCGCTATTTCCATTTAGTTTGATGATTGCGCTGGAACTTTCATCATAGCCAACCTCCACATCTCTATCTGTAAACATATCCGAAATTACCACACTGTTTTTATCCGTATTCTCCGTTTCTGTGGAAATGGTGTTGCTGTTAACACCATCAGTTTCTGTGGAAATGGTATTATTGTTAACACCATCAGTTCCAGATGGTTCATTATTGCCTGTGCTGCATCCCGCTAGCAATATAGCGCATATCAGTAGAAACGACAGATTCCTTTTTTTCATCATCGATTAACCTCCCTTTAAAGTTCTCCAACCACAGTTTCTTGTTTGGAGACTGTGATTTCAAGATTTCCGTTGCGGCAACGGAGCTTGTCAATCAGTTCCTTTTCTATACCTGCACTAAGTAGAGTCAAGTTATAGGTAAGACGGAATAAACTACCCATATTCGTGGTCTTAACCTGCACCAACTCATATTCCTTAGCATACTCCATCAGCAAGCTATCGAACACATCACTATAATCTAAATCTTCTGGAATGGTAATATGAAGCGTCTTGTACAACGATGCTTTTTTCCTAGAGCCAAAGTCAAAATGGCTGTATAATAAACTTGCGATACTCAATAAAATCGCAAAGAGAAAAGCGTATCCTAGATATCCCATGCCGACTACTAGTCCTGTTCCCATAGCCAGAAAAATCGCACCGATCTCCTTTGCGGTTCCTGGTACAGATCGGAAACGGACCAAACTAAAAGTTCCTGCTACTGCAACACCTGCACCTACATTGCCATTCACCATCATAATTATGACACACACCACGGCTGGCAATAGAGCCAAAGTCGCTACAAAACTTCTCGTGTAGCGGGTTTTGTACATATACATGGCAGTCAGAATCAAACCAATTACCAAAGCAGAACCTACGCAGAGCAAAAAATCCGATACTGCAATCACACTGGTCATATCTGTATCAAAAAGTCCTCTAAACAAATTTTCAAGCATACTTAAGTCCTCCTTTGTCACCGTTTGTCAACATCTCCTGATAGGCTGAGCCGTATTTAGAAAAAGAGGTCTTAAATACTTTTTGCTGTGTAAGTAAATGGCTCATCCAAATTGGTATTCCACCAGAAGTTTTAATTTCCATCAATGTCTCCTTTCTGTCCAATAGGGAGCTACCGTAAATCTCAGCTCCCAAGGAAAAATTTTCTTTCCGATAGAGAATGTTTTCGTCGAAAGTCACTCTGAAATCACTGCCATCCAAGGCATAATATGCTTCCCGTTCATAAGATAGGAACACCGTAGGATGCAGGGTTTGATAATATTCGCGAAAATATTCGATCTCGTCAGCAATTTGTGAATGAACCGGCAAGGGAATTCCACTTCGGAAGCACTCCATCACCTGCGCTTCAGGAAGTACAAGCCTGCGCTTATACACCACCGATTTGTACTTCTTTTTCAATTCCACAAAAACTGGATCATCCGAGCTGGTCATCTGATAGCTACGCACCCGGAGTTTTTCCTTGTAGGCGGGCTTCTCAAGGGAGCGACGAATGAGACGAAATGTATCGGTATCAAAATAAATATTACGGATGATGGTACGACCGTATTTATCCAACTTCATATAAGACTGCATGGCTCGCAGAATCTGCGCTTTCTCCATTTGCGTCAGCAGATATTTCAGTTCATAGCGTTTAAATGTTGTTTGATATGTCATAATCTTTACCTCCGAAAGTTCTGTACACCGCAGGTAGATATCTCTGCAACTACGGTGTGTATTTCTTGACACCTTTAGCATAATGCTTCTACCTTAACTCGACTTAAAGAGGAAACTTAAATCAACTTAAAAATAGAAATGTGGCTTCTCTTTCCAGTTATTTATTCAGATGGCTTCTTTTTCCAGTTAATTATTCATGGACAGCTCGTAGTTTGCCTTGTAATGAAACATTTCTAGGCATAAAAACACTCCCTTCTCAGTAAACAAGTTTTATTATTTCACTTGTTTACCGAAAAGGGAGCATATTATATTACTACGGTACCGGTTCTTTTCCCGTATATTATTGAGCGTGAAAGGTCGCTGTTATTAATAGTGAATGTTCATCCTCCGTGGATGCGACTATTTTTCCTTTGTGTGATGCAACTACTGCTGCGGCAATGGATAATCCAAGACCATGCCCTCCGGTCTGAGAGTTTCTAGATTTGTCTGTTCGATAAAATCGATCAAACAGATAAGGCAAATGATCTCTTGCAATAAATTCTGTCGTATTAAACACAGAAAGCCGGATATTGCTTCCGTATTTCTCCAATGACAGGGATATTTTCCCTCCCTTTTCGGAATATTTCAGAGCATTATCTAGCAAGACGGAAACCAACTGGCGCAACGCTTTCTCATCCCCACGAAAAGAAAGCATAGGCTGAATATCGACAGAAAAAACTTTTTCCTGTGTTATTGCTAGTGCCTGGAATGAATGAGCCATTTCTTCCAGCATATCCGAAAGTGGGAAGTCAATCATCTGGAATCGTGCCTGATTTTCTTCCAAGCGTGACAGAAGAATTAAGTCATTGGTTAATGCTGTTAGGCGTTTTGTTTGGTTCTGTATATCGGATAGCCATTCATTTTCTCCAAAATCCATTGTTAAAATTTCTGCATCCGCATCTATCACCGTAAGCGGTGTTTTGATTTCGTGCCCTGCATCCGTTATAAACTGTTTTTGCTTCTCGTAACTCTCGGAAATAGGTTTTATGATATATCCAGACAAAAATATAATTAAAAGAAGAACCGCCAGCATTCCCAGTAAGAAAACACATATACTAGTAAACACAAATGAGCGGAAGGTAGAGAGACTTCGCCCACAATCCAGAAAAATAATGCGAGTCTCTATCCCAGTAGTATGAACAATATAACGGTAGTCATCCATGAAACCTTGCGTATCACCACCCTCCCAAACATCAGTAGCAAATTCTATTGCAGAATTCGTGTCCACCGCAGCAATTTTCCCAGTGTCAACCAATTTGACTTCACCATCGCTATTAAACAAAACAGAAAAATAACGTGACTCATAGGGAAGTTCAGGAGACAGTTGACGATTTTTCCTTGGCCTGTCTGCCATTTGTGTATCGTTATTAGAATGATCCCCCTGCTTTGGAAAAAAGCCTTTGTTTTCTGCCAAAATATTAAGTATACTGTCAGCGTCTGCTATAACATCCATATAGTTAATGACACTGATAGCCCCCATAATAATTGAGAAAACAATAAAAAGAGAAAGCATAGAGACGCCAATCAGTTTGATGCGAAGTTTTTTAATCATTTGATTTCCTCCAACGAATAACCGGCGTTCCGAGTGGCTTTAATCTGTATGTTTGCGTTCAGAGCGACCAGTTTTTTTCGCAGATAGGAAATGTATACCCACACCACATTGAGTTCTGTTTCACTATCATAGCCCCATATTTTCTCCATAAAACGTTCGGAAGAAATAAGATTATGCGGATTACTCATCAATAATTCCAGCATCTGATATTCCTTGTTTGCCAGACGAAAACTACCGAATGGGGAATATAGTTCGAAAGTGGCTCGGTTCAAGGTGATATTTCCTAACTGCAACAGTGAATTAACTTGTGTAGTCTGGGTACGTGTCATAGCACGAATACGAGCCAAAAGCTCTCTGGAATTAAATGGTTTTGTCAAATAGTCGTTTGCACCAGTATCTAACCCCAGTACTTTGTCGTCCACCTCAGATTTAGCTGTCAACAGGAGTACCGGAATTGAGTTTCCCATACTTCGAAGATTTTTCAGCACTTCAATTCCATCCATCTTTGGCATCATGATATCTAAAATAACACCATCATAATTATCAGTTATTAAATATTCTAATGCAGCTTGACCATCGTAAACGGCATCTACAGAATAGTTGTTGCGCTCTAAAATGGTTACTAGAGCTTTTGAAAGCGCTTTTTCGTCTTCTGCAAGTAACAATCGCATATTCAATCCTCCTTCTCGAGATTATATATTATCTTGTTAATATACTATACATACATAACTTTAAATAGAGTTTAAGAAACTTACAAAATTTTTTGGTTATAGCACTATTAATTTACAAATTCCCTAGTTAATACAATCTCAAGAAAAATATGATCAATGTCAACCCAATATCACCTATATGCTCAACTGATATTACAGGAATCGGATACTCCTTCGTAATCCATTCATCATTTATCTTAACACTGTGTTGCTTATAATACCCCCATCGTAACTGATAATCTTTTAATAACTGAATCAGTTCTTTCTTCTTTTGGTTCATAGGTATGTATATTTACTTTATTGTGTTATTTTCTCCACTTTAATTCCTCCAATTGAGACTACTCTTTATCTTACCGACTATAAATTAAATTTATTATATGAAATAATCAATGAAACAACAAGAATTTCCGAAACAGTTATAAATCAATTTGATATAGGGCTAATATTAAGAATGAATGAAAAGAAAGCAAGATCCGTACCCACACAAACTAAAGTATCAGTAATTTTCTGGCTTTATAAATTAAATAAATGAGGTTAAAATATATCGATATAAATTCAGTAATTATCGACATAGACAAGCAATTTTTCTGGGTATATAATATATTTCGATAAAATTGAAAGAAAGAAGTGATTAACATGTTATATGACGTTATTATTATTGGAGGAGGACCTGCCGGTATTAGTGCGTCAATCTACGCTGTAAGCCGTGGCCTAAAAACTTTAGTTTTAGAAAAAGAAGCTGTAGGTGGTATTATTAAAAATGTTTCTACAGTAACTCATTATTCAGGTATTGTAGAAAATGAAACAGGTACAACATTTGCAAGTAGACTAAAGAAACAGGCACAAGATTCTGGTGTAGAGATTCGTATTGAAGATGTTACGTCTCTTTCCCTTGAAAAATCAATGAAGCAGGTAGTAACCAATCATAATGCATACGAAGCAAAAGCTATCATACTAGCGAATGGAACATCTCCTCGTCATTTAAATATCCCAGGAGAGGAAACCTTCCAGGGTAGCTGCGTTCATTATAATCTTGCTAACGAAGGAAAACCTTATGAAGGAAAAGAAGTATACGTGGTAGGCGGTTCCGATGGAGCATTAAAGGAAGCTCTTTTCCTTACCAATATAGCATCTAAAGTAACCTTAATTCATTTTGAAGACCAATTAGGTGCTATCTCTGAATTTGTAGAGAAAGCAAAGGTAAATCCTAAATTATCAATTTGCTTACATTCTAGATTAACAAAAATTCATGGTACTGACCATGTAACTAAGTTAGATATTACTGATGTGCATACGAATAAAGTAGAAACCATTGATGTCAATGATTGTGGTATCTATCTATTTGCTGGTTCCACTCCAAATACCTCACTTTGCGAAGCTGTTACTTTAGAAGAAGGCTTTATCGTTACAAATGACTTAATGGAAACAAATCTACCTGGTGTATTTGCGGCAGGAGATATCCGTAAAAAAGCGGTAAGACAGATAGCAACTGCTGTTTCTGATGGTGCTATAGCAGGAATTAGAGCTGCTGCTTATGTAAAAGCATTATCCTAGGAAATTAGATTAAATTAAGAATAGATTCACTAGTAAAGCTAGCTTAAAATAAACCTCTAGATAGAAGAAATTATATTGTCTTTTCTGCTATTTAGAGGTTTCTAATATATAATAGATT
>JAEWHR010000233.1 GCA_023387655.1 Bacillota bacterium | reverse complement strand
ATTCATTGGGTTCATGTTTTGTTTCCTCCCTGCTTAATTCTTATATAGTATCATAATACACAATATGTACAAATGCAATTATTTAGAAGAAAGTTAAGTTTTTTAGCAGTTAGAACATACAGGTGTTGCGGGATACTATGTTAATTCAGAAATGTTGAAAATACAATTTATATCGTTGACAGTCCATTCGGTTAGTGGTACACTATCAGATAATTTCAAATCAGAACAGCGTTGATAAGGAATAGTATATATCCACTTGATTTCAGAGAGAGAATGGTTGGTGTGAATTCTTATGAAAGTGATTTAGAAGGCGCCTTTGAGCTATGGATTGAACTGGATTTCCTTAGTAGATTCCATCGGAATCCCGCCGTTATCTTCGGGAACAGCATAAAGATATTTTAATTTCTCGTGCTGACAAAGTGCAGATGAGACAAGAGAGCAAGAAGTTGTTTTACTCTTTGTTATCTGAATTTAGGTGGTACCACGGATTATAATTCGCCCTAAGCTATAATTAGCTTGGGGCGTTTTTTATTTTACCATAGATAAAACATCTACTAAGGTTAATATCACACTAGTGTCATAATTAGAATAGGAGGGTTATATTATGAGTTCATTTACAATGGAGCAAATGGTTGCATACTGCAATCAATACGGATTTATCTTTCAAGGAAGCGAAATTTACGGAGGTCTCGCAAACACTTGGGATTATGGGCCTTTAGGTACAAGACTTAAGAATAACATTAAAGATGTTTGGCGTTATTACTTTATTCAGAACAGAGATAATAGTTATGAAGTTGATTCGGATATCCTAATGAATTCTAAAGTTTGGGAAGCTAGCGGTCATTTATCCAGTTTTACAGATCCATTACTGGATTGTAAAAACTGTAAAACAAGGCATAGAGCTGATAATTTGATTCAAAATTATAAGAAAGAACTAAATGTGGATGCTATGTCGCAGACTGAAATGTCAGGTTATATAAAAGAAAACAATATCCCATGCCCGGTCTGTGGCGCTAGTAATTATACTGATATACGTCAGTTTAATCTGATGTTTTCAACCAAACGAGGTGTTACCGAGGATAATTCCAGTACAATTTATTTGCGTCCTGAAAATGCGCAAGGGGAATACGTTAACTATTTAAATGTAATGCGTAGTATGCGTGCAAAACTTCCATTTAGCATAGGACAAATTGGAAAAGCGTTTCGAAATGAAATAACACCTGGTAATTTCACCTTTCGAACGATAGAATTTGAGCAGATGGAATATCAGACTTTTTGTAAAAAAGGATGCGATGAAGAGCTATATTTATATTTTAAAAACTACGGAATATCGTTCTTTGAATATTTAGGTATCGACAAGAAACATCTGAGATTTCACGACCATGATAAATTAGCACACTATGCGAAAGCAGCATGTGATATTGAATATTTATTTCCTTTTGGTTGGGGTGAAATTAATGGAACTCATAATCGTACTGATTTTGATTTAAAGAAGCATCAAGAATTTTCTAAAGTAAACTTGGAGTACTTTGATGAAAACAGCAGGGAGAAATATATTCCATATATTATAGAATCTACTTATGGTCTTGATAGAATTGTACTTGCAATTTTATTCGAATCCTTAGTAGAAGAGAAAATCAATGAAAATGATAGCAGATTAGTACTAAAGATTTCTAAAAATCTTGCACCAGTCAAAGTCAATGTATTACCTCTGATCAAGAATCGTCATAGTGAGAAAGCAAAAGAAGCTTATCAATTACTAAGAAAGCACATGATGGCTAGTTACGATGAAGCTGGAACCATTGGAAAACGCTATCGAAGAGGGGATGCCATAGGAACACCATATGCTGTTACAATTGACGATGCGACATTGGAGAAAGGCCTTGTAACAATTAGAGATAGAGATACAATGGAGCAAAAGGTTGTCGCACTAGAGAATGTTCTAGAAGAATTAAAGATAAGTTTTGATATTTAAAATATATGTTAAAAGAGATTATCAGTCCTCGTTATTCGTATAAATCTATTCTAAAATCATTATAAAATAACATAATTAGGATTGCCTCATGGTAAAATGTAGGGTATCATAGATTTTATAGATTGAAAATTATGGAGGTTATTATGAGTTTTCAAGAAATCGATTTACTAAAAGAAGATATGAATCCATTTCACAAAATAGGAAAAGAGTGGTTCTTAGTTACAGCTGGTGATAAAGAAGGATTTAATATGATGACAGCATCCTGGGGATTTTTAGGAGTAATCTGGGGGAAAAATACTGCAATCTCCGTGGTTAGACCACAGCGCTATACGAAACAGTTCCTAGATAAAGAAGAATACTTTACGATGAGCTTCTTTGGAAAAGAACAAAGAGAAGCATTGGCTTTTTGCGGCAGTAAAAGTGGTAAAGACTATGACAAGGCGAAAGAAACAGGCTTAACCCCTATGTTTCTTGATGATTCGGTTGCCTTTGAAGAGGCTGAACTTGTGCTTGTATGTAAGAAAGTTTACGTCGATGAGATTAAGAAACAGAATTTTCTTGATATGATGATTCCAGATGCGAATTACCCAAATCAAGATTATCATACTGTATATGTGGGAGAAATTGTGAAAGCATATCGTAGGAGTTAATGGTTAATAACGATCAATTTATAATATGTAATAAAGCTACTTGACAGTGATAAATATAGTGTCACAACTTGCATAAGAAGGAGAATATAAAGAATGACAGAAAAGATTACCACAGTTTTATTTGATTTGGATGGGACGTTATTACCATTTGATCAAGAGGAGTTCATCCACAGTTATTTTAAGCGTCTCGCTATCAAATTAATACCAATGGGATTTGAAAAAGACTCTCTGATGAAAGCAATCTGGACCGGTATGGAAGCGATGACTCGAAACGACGGAACCAAAACTAATGAAGTAGCATTTTGGGAAGTGTTTGAAGGACTACTTCATACAAAACGCGAGTTATTGGAAGATGTTTTTCGGGATTTTTATCTAAATGAATTTGATGGAGTAAAAGAAGTAGTTAAGGAAAGCATAAATCGCAAAAGTTTGATTGATAACCTTAAGTCAAAAGGCTATCAATTAGTGTTAGCAACTAATCCAGTATTCCCTAGGGAAGCAGTCGCTACAAGATTATCTTGGATTAACCTCTCACTTGATGATTTTTCCTATGTTACAACCTTTGATAATAGTAGCTATTGTAAACCAAATCTTGGGTACTATGAGAATATTTTAAAAGTAATTGGAAAGCAGCCAGAAGAATGTGTCATGATTGGAAATAACACCTTAGAAGATATGGTATCAGGTAAATTAGGCATAACTACGGGATTGATAACTACAAATCTTGAGAATCAGAATAATTATGATGTGAATCAATTCACACATGGAACATTAGAAGAAGTAGTAGAAAAGCTTTTGTAAATTAATACAAATGAGTTTGGATATATTCCTTTTTGTTATTTAACTTAAAGGATATATTCAGCGAAGAAATGGAGTCAATATGAGTCAATTACTAATAAAAAATGGAACCATATATAATAGTACTGAAATCAACCCATATCAGGCTGATATCCTAGTTGAGAATGGTAAAATCAAAAGTATAGAAGAGAAGATAGCGGAAACGAAAGAGATGAAAGTCATTGATGCCAACGGCCTTTTTTTATATCCTGGTTTAGTAGAAGCACATGCGCATATTGGGCTTGATGGTTATGGAATTGGATTTGAGGGCAGCGATTACAATGAGATGAATGATATTCTAACTCCACAATTGAATGCAATTGATGGTATCAATCCCATGGATGTAACTCTTAAAAAAGCAGCGCTTGGTGGTGTAACCTGTGCAGCAACTGGTCCTGGAAGTTCTAATGTTTTAGGGGGAACATTTACCGCAATTAAGATGTCTGGTAACCGTGTCGATCGCATGGTTGTTAAAGATAAGGTTGCAATGAAATGCGCCTTTGGAGAAAACCCGAAACGTTGTTATAAGGATAAGAATAATTTTTCAAGAATGTCCACAGCTTCCAAACTTCGTGAAATGCTCCATAAGGCAAAGGAATATCAAGGGAAGTTAGTTGCAGCAGGAGATGATGTCTTTAAAAAACCTAGTTATGATATGAAGCTTGAAGCATTAATACCAGTACTAAATCGTGAGATGCCATTAAAGGCTCATGCCCACCGCGCTGACGATATCTTTACTGCAATCCGTATAGCAAAAGAATTCAACCTAAAACTAACCATTGAACATTGTACCGAAGGCCATCTTATTGTTGATGAGTTACAAAAAGAAGGATATCCTGTAGCTGTTGGTCCATCTTTTGGTCATGCAACCAAGTACGAACTACGCAATAAGACATTTGCTACACCAGGTATCTTAGCTAATGCTGGCTTGCAGGTGTCAATTATTACAGATAGTCCTGTTATACCTCAAAATTACTTGGCATTATGTGCAGGCTTGGCAGTAAAATCGGGAATGGATCCACATAAAGCGCTACAAGCAATCACCATTAATCCGGCAAAGCACATTGGTATTGAGGAACGTGTAGGATCACTTGAAGTTGGCAAGGATGCCGATATTGTAATTACTGATGGTGATATTATGGATTCCATGACATCAGTACTCTATACTTTTATCGATGGTGAAGAGATTGAAAGAAGTGAACTTCATCCATAGTGCATTTTCTTTGATTTCAGCTTTTGTATTTTTATAGATTCTTATGTCAAAGGCCCCTATATTTACAGATTCTTATTTCTATAAATATAAAACGGACGTATCCGTTAAGAATTACCAAGGATACGTCCGTTCTCTATTCATGTTAACATTCGTTTACTACAATTTTCTTAAATAATTTCCTTCTACCCACACCCCTTCTTTAACAACAATAAAGGCTTCTGAGTCATACTTATGAACCATACGTTTTAGCTGGCTGATTTCATATTTAGATAATATGATATAAAGTATTTCTGACCCTTCTAAAGTATAAGCACCGGTAGAATTCCATTTTGTAATTCCTCTACCAAGTGTACTCATAATCTCCATTTGCATTTCCCTACTGTATTTTCGCGTAATGATAATAACTTCCACGTTTATATTCTGAGAGTGCACCTTATCAAGAGCAATGGAACTTACTGATGCAAAGATAATGGAATAAATCACAATTGATACGTCAAACATAAAGAAGCAAATACCATATACGAAAAGATTCACGAGTAAATTAATTTTCCCAACACTAAAATTACCTCGTTTTCTAATATAGTATATGCTGATAATATCCATACCACCGGCAGAGCCACCCATCATAAGAGTCAAGCCACATCCAACACCCGCTAAAATACCACCAATCAAACATGAGGTTACAATATCATTTGTCATAAGCATCTGTGTTGGAATTGGTACAATGGAGAAGAATATCGTCATTGTAGTCATTGAAATCGCTGTTTTTATAAAGAAAAGCCGACCCACAAACTTAAAAGCTATGTACATTATTGGGATATTTGCAATATAGTAAATGATACCGGCAATATCAAAATTCGTAAAAGGTAAATGAAAATAATCTACTAAAATAGTACGTAGTATCTGACAGATACCCATAACACCGCCACTGTAGACACCAACTGGAACAAGAAAAATATTAAGTCCCACAACATAAAGAAAAGAACCAAGGATTGTACCAGCTATGCGTCCGAGTTCTTTCTTTGTAAGGAGTTCTTTCCTTAACGCATTCATTATAATTCTTCATCCCTGCACACTATGTATGTGCATTAAGTTGAGTTATTTGTTCCTTCTCAACCTAACCCCTTCATAAATATATTATAGTAATAAAAAAGCTTTGAGTTTCGAGTTATTTCGAACTTTTTCATCCTGTAATATTATATCTATGAACGTTGTTATATGCAAGCAGAATTAAAGGTACTTAAGTGATTCTTTTCCTTTGGGTTTTTTACTTCGATTGTTTATTTATCAACCAAGAAAAGGATGCCTTAAAGTGGTTACAATTGAGATAATATTTAAATCTAACAAAGTAGCCATTCAAGAGTATACGGTAGGAAAAAATAGACAAGTTTCAACGAATATAGTACTATATAATTTGGAATCCAAATGAATCTATAAATTAATATGTAATGCTGTGAGGGAAAAAATGAATCGAATACTATTAGTTGAAGATGACTTATTGATAGTAAATAATCTAACAGATTTTTTGCAATCAGAAGGGTACGTTGTTACCTCTGTATATGGGCAAAAAGATGCACTAAAACTTCTAGAACAAGAGGTGTTTGATATAATATTACTTGATATCTCATTAAAGGATGGGAATGGCTATGCAGTATGTAAAGCAATCAAAAGTATAGGAGATACTCCAGTTATATTTGTTACAGCATCAGGAGATGAGTTTAGCGTTGTTGCTGGGCTTGATATGGGAGCAGATGACTATATCAGTAAACCATTTCGTCCAAGGGAATTATTGTCGAGAATAAAGAGTGTTTTACGTCGTTGTGGGAAAGTACAATCTGTTATTGAAATAGAAGGTATCAAAGTAGATATGGAAAAGGGGATTGTATTAAAGCAAGGGGTAGAAATCTTTTTATCAGCACTGGAATATCGATTGTTGTTAGTATTTTTATCAAATCGTGGGAAAGTGATCCCAAGAAATAAATTATTAGAGGAAATATGGGATATCGCGGGTGATTTCGTGAATGATAACACGCTTACCGTATACGTAAAGCGTTTACGAGAAAAAATTGAAGATAATCCGCAAGAGCCAACTATAATAAAAACTGTCCGAGGGCTTGGATATAAGGTGGGAAATTAATATGTTAACAAGAAATCGTGAAATAAAAGAAGCAATCCTTCAATATCTATTTGTTATGGTTAGTGCTGTGGCATTGACTTTCGTTATCTATCCTAAGGCAATCCTTCTGATTATTATCTTAAGTTTTCTTTATCTCATACTTTTTCTTCATATTACAAAAAAGAGATATGAAAAATTGAGAGATTTGAGCATGTTAATCGATGAGGTACTCCATGGTAATGATAAAGTGGATTTTAAAGATTTTAATGAGGGTGAGTTATCCATTTTACAAAATGAAATTAAGAAAATGACCATACGGCTTAGAGAACAAAACGAAGCTCTCATTGCTGAAAAAGTTCATCTTTCTGATTCTATCGCTGATATTTCTCATCAGCTTAGAACACCCTTAACTTCCATTAATCTAATTAGTTCCTTTCTAAATGAACCAGATATTTCAGACGAAAAAAGACTTCAGTTAAGCAAGGAACTTAATAGGCTTACATCTCGTATTGACTGGTTAGTAAACTCCCTTCTAAAGCTTTCGAAATTGGATGCAGGAACGGCTATTTTTTCAAAAGATCAATTATCGGTGAACGAGGTTGTTAAGAAAGCTTATGATTTAATTGCAATCCCAATGGAGTTAAAGGAGCAAGAATTTTGCTATCAGGAAGCAGAAACAGCACATTATGAAGGTGATCTTTCTTGGTCTGTAGAAGCAATATCAAACATCATGAAAAATTGTATGGAACATACAGAAGTTGGCGGTAAGATTTGTGTAACAGCAAAAGAAACTGGTATTTATACCGAAATTTTGATTGAAGATAATGGTTTGGGAATAGACTCTGAGGATATTCCACATATATTTGAACGATTTTACAAAGGGAAAAACTCCAGTTCAAACAGTATTGGAATTGGCTTATCCCTAGCAAGAAAAATTATTCAGGAACAAAATGGTACCGTTAAGGTTGAGAATGGTGTAAATTGTGGTGCAAGATTTACCATTCGATTTTACAAAGGAATATTGTAAGTGACAGAATTGTCACCTAACAGTCATTGTCCTGTCATTCAGCCCTGTTATAGTAGAAGCATGTGATGTTCACTTGAAACGTTTAAATTATAAAACAGGAAAGTTGAGGGATAAACAAATTGGAAATATTACGCGTTGATAATCTTACAAAAACATATGGAGAAGGAAATAGTAAAGTGAATGCCTTAGATGGTGTTTCCTTTCGAGTAAATCAAGGTGAATTTGTTGCTATTATTGGGCCATCAGGTTCCGGAAAATCAACTCTACTTCATATGATAGGCGGTGTAGACTACCCAACAAAAGGAAAAGTCTTTGTAAATGGAAAAGACGTTTACAATCAAACAGAGGAACAGCTTGCTATCTTTCGTAGAAGAGAGGTCGGTTTAATTTATCAGTTTTATAATTTGATACCAGTTATGAATGTGGTTGAGAATATGACCCTTCCGGTGTTAATGGATGGCAGAAAAGTGAATGAAGACAGATTATCTGAGCTTCTAACCGTTTTAAATCTAAATGGCAGAGAAGGTCATTTACCTAATCAGTTATCAGGTGGACAACAACAAAGGGTATCGATTGGTAGAGCACTCATGAATGCGCCTTCTATTGTATTAGCAGATGAGCCAACTGGTAACCTGGATTCCAAAAATAGTCAAGAAATCATCGAATTATTAAAATTATCTAACAAAAAATATAATCAGACCTTGTTAGTCATTACTCATGATGAGAATATTGCACTACAAGCAGATCGAATCATCGCAATTGGAGACGGAAAAATCACGAGAGACGAGGTGATTCGTCGATGAACATCTTTCAGAAATATACGATTAAAACACTCATTAAGAATAAAACCAGAACGATAGTGACAATCATTGGTATCATACTTTCTGCAGCTATGATTACCGCCGTTGCTTCTTTAATTACAAGCGTTCAGAACTATCTAGTTCAGACTGTTATTGTAAACAATGGCAATTGGCATGGTGCAGTTTATAGTATCTCCAAAGAAAAAATTCAGAATATAAAGAAAGATTCTGAAATAGATCTAATCAGTATAGCAGATGAAATTGGTTATTCCCCTCTAGATACAGTAAACAATGAGGAAAAACCATACCTGTATGTGCAAGGTATGGATGAAAATTTCGTATCCATGATGCCTGTTAACGTAAAAAAAGGTAGCCTTCCAAAGAATAGTACTGAGATTCTTCTGCCTTACCACCTATTAAGAATTGGTGGAATAGAATATGAGCTTGGTGATACTATTACACTGAAACTCGGAACTAGATATCTAAATGGAGTTATTCTAAATCAAACGGACTCTTTTGCTTCAGAAGAATTCGGAGGAGAAGAGTTAAAAATTACAGATGAAAAGACCTACACTGTGGTAGGTTTTTATGAAAGGCCATCTTTTGAACCTTATACTGCACCTGGCTATACTGCTCTTACGATTTCAGATACAAGTTCAGATATTGCAACAATTTATCTTCGAATGAATTCAGCAGAAAACATCTATGATTTTATATCTGCTAATTTTCCTGATAATATAGCAAGGTATAATTATGACCTATTAAGGCTCACAGGGTCCTCGAATGAAAATAGCTATAATGCAGTTTTATATAGTTTAGGGACAATCCTGATTATCATTATCATGCTCGCATCGATTGCATTGATTTATAATGCCTTTTCTATTTCAATCAGCGAACGAACCAAACAATTTGGATTGATGAAATCAATTGGAGCAACCAAACGACAATTAAAGAAAAGCGTTTTATTTGAAGCATTCACATTAAGTCTGATTGGAGTACCCATTGGTATTGCATGTGGATTACTTGGTATTGATATCACATTAAAGTTAACCAAAAATATAATGATGGCTTCATTAAGCTCATTGCTTAATGAAAGTAGCGTACCATTAACCTTATCATTCTCACCAGTTACCATTTTAATCGCTTTTGTCGTTGGAGTTGTTACAGTTTTAATATCTGCATACATTCCTGTAAAAAGAGTAATGAAGGTATCTGCGATAGAAAGCATTCGCCAAACAAATGATATAAAGATAAAAGCTAATAAAGTAAAAACTTCAAAACTTACTTACAGTCTCTTTGGTTTAGAAGGAATGATTGCTAGAAAGTACTTTAAAAGATATAAGAAAAGATACCGAGCTACGATTATATCACTATTCGTAAGTATTGTAATCTTTGTTTCCGCAAGTAGTTTTTGTAGTTACTTGCAAAAGGGTGTTGGTGACGTATATGTTAATAAAAATTATGATATACGTTACTATAATAGAGTTGAGTACACTACAACATCTAAGAATGATATTTATAACATATTATCAAGTATTCCTGAAGTAATTGATTCGAGTATTCTATTTTCAAGATATTACAATGGTAAAGTTTCATCTGAGTATTTAAATAAAGAATATTATGAGTATAAATTAAATCAGTATGGAGAAATGATTAATCCAGAGAGCACTGAGGAATCAATAATTCTCGTTTTTCTATCGGATGATGAATACAGAGATTTTTTAACAGAGAATCGGTTTGATGTCGAACGCTATATGAACGTAAAAGATCCATTGGCTTTAGCAATAGATTATAGACGTACCTATAATCAGGAAGAACAAAAATATTATACCTTTGATATGTTAAAGGATGGAGAAACCCAAGTTGATATTAAAGAACTAAAAACGATAGATGGATATTATCAAACTTATGTAGAATACAGCGAAGAAGGGGAGCGTTTCTTCATTTATGAACCAATAGAAGATACTACTTTGGAAGTACTTCGTTTATCAGAAGACGAAGCTTATCAAACTAAAACTTTATCCATTGGTGAGAGAACAAGTCAAGTTCCACTTGGTGTCTCCCCTGGCGATAGCATTCTGCTATTGTATCCAGAAAGTGCATATGAAAGCGTAATTGGAGAAGAACGCCAAGATAACTACGGTGATTTTTATTTTAAAACAACAGATCACCAAAAGGCATATGAGACTATGCAAAAAACTTTAGATGAACTTGGTTATAACAGTGATTATTTATATAATGCAGCAGGAGAAGTTGAAAACAATCGTTCCGTAGTTACTATGGTACAGGTATTCTCCTATGGTTTTATTGTATTGATTTCTTTTATATCAGTAGCGAATGTTTTTAATACAATTTCAACCAATATAAATTTACGAAGACGAGAATTTGCAATGCTAAAATCAGTTGGTATGTCAAAACATGGTATTTATAAGATGATGAATTACGAATGCCTCTTATATGGTTTCAAGGCAATTTTCTATGGAGTACCTGTTTCCAGCTTAGTTACGTATTTTATCTATCGAGGTGTACAACAAGGACTAAATGTTCCATTTAAACTCCCAATATCTAGTATTGTAATATCAATCTTCAGTGTATTTTTGGTAGTTTTCTTAACGATGTTTTATGCTATGCAAAAGGTAAAAAAGGAGAATACCATTGAAGCACTTAAGAATGAGAACCTTTAAGAAATCTTAAGATATCTTTTTATAGTTCGTATTGCGGGTGTATGTAAAGTATGATATTCTATACATCGTTATGGAGTGAAATCGAAAGAATCAAAAGAGTAGCCCAAATGATTATCTATAGATAAGGCGCTGCCAGGCTTTTGATAGAGTTGGAGGGAAGGTATGAAGAAAATACTAAAGATATTGGCAGTATGCATGTTATTTGTGATGTTAGTAGGTTGTTCGAATTCTTTAGGGGGATCAGAGAAAGATAATTCGAATAATCAAAATCAAGGTAACCAAAATAATACTGAAGATAAGGATGGTAATAATCAAAAGGGTGAAGAAGAAACTGACCCAGAGAAGTTACCGGAAGGCGATTTAGTAGAAGATATTATTATAGCATTAGATCCAGGACATGGTGGTACTTTTGGAGGGGCTTCCTATGATGGAAGAAACGAAAAGGATTTAACATTGATTGTTGCAAACTATGTTAAGGAACACCTAGAAGAGAATTATGATGGTATCCAAATCGTATTTACCCGTACTGAGGATGTTGCTTTGTCCAATGATGTGAAGGAGGATTTAGAAATCAGAGCACAGATAGCAAAAGAAGCGAATGCAGATGCTCTTGTAAGTCTTCATTTTAATGCCTCTGAAGGTCACAATCAAAATGGTTCTATGGTATTTGTTTCACATCGTGATAATGTATCGAATGAATCAAAGTTACTTGCTGAATCTATCCTTACCGAGTTAGAAGGACTGGGCTTAAAAAATCACGGAACGAAAACAAGAAATAGTAATGATATGAAGGATGAGGAAGGAAAGCCTCTTGATTACTATGCCATTAACAGACACTGTGCTAATCGCGATATTCCTGGAATCATAGTAGAACACTGTTTTATGGATCATGATATCGATAAAGGTTATATTGATAGTGAAGAAGATCTAAAAGCATTAGCGATAGCAGATGCGGAAGGAATTGCAAAATTCTATGGTTTGATAAAGAAATAAATTTAATTAATACAATTATAATTTGCTGTAAAATGTGGTATAACAATCATTTTACAGCAATTTTTTTGCTCCTATTAAATATAGCATTACTATATGATAATGACTTTATCATCTTGATGATCAGGAGTAAAATTAGCGCCCTTAATCCATTCCACATAGATTCTTACGATTGTCAAATCTTCTATATTGTGGTAGAATATTATAAAATAATTCAAAATGTTACAAAGGAGTAGTTAAAATGAAGGGAACTGTTGTTTCATCATGGATAGAATCAAGTCGAAAATTGTTTGGAAGTGAAGTAGTAGATACGTCTTTGAAGGCGTTTGCCATTCCTAGTAACTATGTCTTTTCTCCTTTGGAAGATGTAGAGGACAAGACTGCGCTAGGAGTAGTAGAGCACATCGGAAATTCTGTAGGTAAAAGTAAAGATGAGATATGGGTTATTATGGGTGAGGAGAATGTTAAAACCTTTAGTAGACTATATCCAGGATTCTTTCGTCATGAATCTGCATATCAATTTTTAAAATCAATGAATGATGTGCATGTAATTGTTATGAAAAGATTTAAAGGAGCAAAACCTCCTATACTAGATGTTACACCTTTATCATCTCATGAGATTTATTTTACATATCGCTCGAAAAGAGGGATGGGAAGTTATTTAAAGGGCTTAATTCATGGTGTGGCTAACTATTTCAACGAAAAAATTGAAGTAGAAGAGATTTCTAGAACTCAGGAGGAAATCAAATTAAAATTAACCTTTGAAGAAGAAATTCAGTATATAAAGAAATTTAATCTAAATAGAATTTTTTCATTTGGTGTGTTTAAGTCTGTAACTTTAAAAGTATCCATACTAAATACAATGTTAGTTACACTTACTGGAGTATTATTAATTGATGATCTTGTAGATGCCTTAATCTTAGGGGGCGTTACCTTAGTGTCAACAATATTAACCTGTACTATATTTAATAAACCTAGAAAGTTTATTTTAAATGAGTTAGAAAAACTTAGTCAAAGAAATATGATGGAAACGACTGTTATTAAGTCAAAAGATGAATATGAAACCTATATGCATGAAATCAATAAGATCAAGCAAAACATTCAAAAAGACTTTATTGGTTTTCATTCCATTGTGGATGAGATGTTTACCTTTAATCAATCGGTTTCCGATATTTCAAAGACTATGCAGACTACATCAGATGACATAACAAATGTCTTAGATGAAGTGGCAACAGCAGCTATTAATCAAGCAAGTGATACAGAACGAGCAGTTAATGTACTAGATGATAGTATTAGAAGTATTACAAAAGTTTCCGATAAGAGTCAGGAAAACAAAGAACAAATTGAACAAGCTGTATCTGATATTGAGACTAGCTTCAATAACGTTCAACGTACTGCAACTGAGATCAATAATGTTCTTGATAAGTTTAATGGTATCAAAAACAGCGGATATGACTTACAAGAAAATGCGAAGGATATTACAAATATTGTTTCGATTGTTTCAAGTATCGCAAATCAAACGAATTTATTAGCGTTAAATGCTTCCATTGAAGCAGCAAGAGCAGGAGATGCCGGAAGAGGATTTGCAGTCGTAGCAGAAGAAGTTAGAAAGCTCTCTGAAGAAACAAATTCAGCAGTTCGTAAAATTAATGAAAGCTTAACAGGTTTCTTAGACAGTATTGATGAAATTGTTCAGAACATCGATGTTCAGTACGGAGTCCTTGAAGGTGAAAACTCAAAGTTATCTGTGGCGGTAGACACTTCAAGTCAATCCAATCATCATCTTAAGAATGTATCAGAAGAGATGGTTCAGACTTCCTCACAGTTAAAGAATGAAGTACAAAATATCTCCTCTTTATTTGAGAATATCGAAAACTTAGCAGCTATAGCTGAAGAAAACTCTGCATCCACTCAGGAAGCTAACAGTAATGTTACAATCTATGTTGACCAAATTAAAGACCTTACTCATTTGATTCAAGTATTTGACAATATGATTGTAAACTTTAAAGAAGACTTAGATAAATATTTATTATAATATTAATGTGTTAGAACGATTGCTCAATATAAAGTCCAATAAAAGCTTAATTTAAAATGAAAGGTTTCCTCTTGTAGTATCAATACTACAGCTGGAAGCCTTTTTTAATTAATGGGAAATAACTCCCCGAGTAATCTCCCATTAATTAAAAAACTCTCCGAGGGATGCGCACTCCGCTGACACTTCGGCGCGACAAAGTGGCATCGCCCTGAATTTGTTGATTCGCGGAGCTTAGAGTGGCGAAGCCACTTTATTCTATGAATTAATATGCCTAACCCCATGATTATATATGATAAAAACTTATTTAAAATCTGTAAGGATTTCATAAGAGGATTGAAAGATTATCGTAAATTATGTGACATAACATTATCATGATTATTGTGTATCCTTAAATTTCATTAGTAAATGCTATACGGTTGTACTTTTTCTTATCCCTTGTTATAATAGGGAAAACTATAAAAGTATAATCATTTTATTGATAGTAGTATTTACAACGGGGGATTACAATGGAATATCATTACGGAGAAAACATAAATTATGAAGATTTCGCAAGTGGAAGAGTCTTATATCACCAAAACGGTGTTCCAAATTTTCCAGTTCGCTTAGCGAATGAAATCTTTGGACGCTGCCTATCTTATTCAAAACAAAAAGAAAATCTCACCCTTTATGATTGCTGTTGTGGGGGTGGATACTTATTAACAACGCTAGCATTACTAAATACAAATAAAATAAGTCTCCTTCTTGGTAGTGATATCTCGGAAGATGCATTGCAGATTGCTAAAGCAAACACCTCACTTTTAACAAAAGAAGGATTAGATAAAAGAATTCAGGAAATATCAGAACTATATCGTCAATTCCATAAACAATCCCATCAAGAGGCTTTACTTAGTGCTAGACGCTTTCAAGAGGAACGTCTACAATACTATAATGCAATAGATATACCTTCTAAGATTTTTTACGCTGACGCCTTGAAAGAAATTCCACTAATGGAATCACCTAATATTATTATTACTGATATTCCTTATGGAAACTTAGTGTCATGGGAGGGTACTCAAAGTGGGGTAAATCAATTGCTAAATACTCTTTTGTCAATCTGTAATGAAGAAACGATTCTTGGAATTTGTATGAGTAAAAAAGAAAAAATTAATCATTCAGGCTTTCAAAGATTAGGAAAACAGATCATTGGAAAACGTTACTTTGAAATTCTAAAAATAAGATGATATTAGTACAATCTTGTGATATACAAAAAAGTAGTACAGAAAAGAGGAATAAATGAGAATACAGAATAAAAAATTGATTACGATATGTTCCATCGGCTTGTTTGCTATAAGCATGTCTGCTTGTAGTCCGAAAGGAAAATTAACGAATCTTGTTATGGGAGAAGAATCTGCGGTTGAGGTGTTTAACCCTCCAAACTATACATTAGAACAACAATTATTATTATCTGGGAGACCAACTTCCAGCACTACAACAGCACAAGAGTTATTTGGTTTTCAGACTGATTTATTAGTTGATG
>JAEWHR010000231.1 GCA_023387655.1 Bacillota bacterium | reverse complement strand
ATATTCAGTAAACAAGAGGTAATCAATGCATTACGAAACACCTTAATCATCAGTACTTTAAAAATTGTAATCGTATTCCCAATTCCAATCGCATTAGCAATACTCATCAACGAAATGCGTGGTAAGGTAGTCCGTAAGTCCTTAGAAGTATCGATGTATATACCTTACTTCTTATCATGGGCAACCATCGGTGGAATCTTTATTGCTTTATTAAATAAGGATACTGGTTTAATAAATAATATGTTAGCTTATTTTGGACACGAGCGTGTTGGTTTTACTACTAGTAATGACACATTCCGTTCTGTAATGGTAACAACAACAGCTTGGAAGGATATTGGATGGAGTACTATCACCTATATGGCAGCGATTACAGCACTTGATCGTAATCAGATTGAGGCAGCAAAAATTGATGGCGCGAGTAAGTGGCAACAGATTCGTTATGTTACCCTACCAGGTATCATGCCAGTTATTGCAGTTATGTTAATTCTTAGAATTGGATCTATTATGAATGCAGGCTTTGAACAAGTATTCGTATTTTATTCTCCATATGTTCAGGCTAGCGGTGATATTCTTGGAACATATACGTACCGTTTGGTAAGGGAAGCAGCGTTGATTCCTCAATATGCGCTATCAACAGCGGTAGGATTCTTTAACTCAGTTGTCGCATTAATTTTAGTGGTCGGTGGTAACTTCATCTCTAAAAAGTTCTTCAACCGCGGAATATGGTAGGAGGGATCGTAGATGATAAAGAAAAATGTAAAAGCACAATTAACCAAAGAAGAAAAAATCCAAAATCATATTCGTAGGGCTATGTTACTTTGTCTCATGGTTTCCCTTGGTATTCTTTTGGCACAGTTTATTGACAAACGCTTTAGCGAGAATGTAACACGTGGAATGAACATAGCGTTTGTCATCTTATGGGCAGCGATGACGGTAGAAGGTGTATACCGTATTATCCGCATTACTAAGAAATCAGGGTTTAGTGAATATATTAAGTTTGATAAAGCAGAGTTTATATATCTTGTTGGATCAGCGGTGATAGTTCCCTTATCTTTGTTTGTTCCAAGTATACTAGGTTATAGAATTATTTGTCTCTTAAAGTTACCGAATGTACTTCGCAGATATAACGATGAGAATGTATTTCAGATTATAGCAAAAGGAATCGCAGTATTATTGATACTATTCTTCTTGGTACCATTTTTTAATGTATTTGCAAATGCATTATCCGCTCCAGGGCAAATCATTAATGTAGTTCCTAAAAATATTGATCTATTTGCTATGAAATATGTACTTTCCGACAAAGCATTCCTTCGGTCCTTTGGAAATTCCATATTTATCACTTTAGTAGGTACTTTAATCTCTGTTGTTTCTATGGCGATGGCAGCGTATCCACTATCAAAGCCTCATATGCCACTTAGAAAGACGATGATGATGTTCTTTATGATTGTAATGCTTTTCTCCGGTGGAATTGCACCAAATATATTACTTGTTAATTCACTTGGTTTGATGGATACCATTTGGGCATTAATCTTACCATCTGTCGTTATGGTGTATTACTTACTGTTATTGAAAGGCTTTTATGAAAGTATTCCAGCTGAATTAGAGGAATCTGCAAAGTTAGATGGCGCTAGCAATTTTAGTATTCTATTTAAGATTGTTATGCCAATTGCTTCTCCTATGATTGCTACCGTATCCTTCTTTACCGCAATCACCTATTGGAATAACATTAACAATTCTATTCTTTATGTAACCAATAACAAATCCATCTATCCAGTTCCTATGTATATTAAAAACTTCCTTGGTCAAAATCCGATGGAGGTTGCTATGAATAACCCAACATTATTGACGTACTGGGATGGAATTAAGATGAGCTATGTATTAATGTCAATTATACCAATTGCTATAGCGTACCCATTTATCTTTAAATATTTAAAAAATGATGTATCCGCAGGTGCAGTAAAAGGCTAAAAGTAGAGCCAATAGTATCTAGGCTAAAACACGATGCGCAAAACGCAGGGAGGAAAATATGAAATATGATATTGCAATTATAGGTGGTAGTTTAGGGGGAATTCAAGCGGCAATTAGTGCAGCGAAACAAAACAAGAAGGTTTATCTGTGCGAGGAAACAGACTGGATAGGCGGTCAATTAACATCACAGGCAGTACCACCAGATGAACATCCATGGATTGAGGAATTTGGAGCTACTAAGCGTTATTTGGACTTCCGTAAGTCGGTACGTGACTATTATCGCAGTATACCAGAATTTAAGGAGGAAGTGAGACAAAAGGAGTGTTTTTGTCCGGGAAACTCATGGGTATCCCGTGTTGCTCATGAACCTAAGGTTGCTTTAAAATTATTAGAGGATATGATTTTAGAGTACCAACAGGATGGCCGCTTAACTCTTGATTACTTCACAGTTGCAACCGATAGTGTTGTAATAAATGATACAATAAAAAGCGTAACCGTGAAAAACCTTCAAACAGAGGATGAAAAGATAATTGAGGCAGAGTATTTTCTTGATGCCACGGACTGCGGTGATTTGTTACCAATCGTAGGTGCAGAGTATCGAACCGGGGCAGAAAGTAAGGAGTTAACCGGTGAATTCCATGCCCCTTTGGTAGGAGACCCTTACGATATGCAACCAATCACTTGGGTAGCAGCGCTTGAGTTAAATCCAGAAGGTGAATATAAAATAGAAAAGCCAGAAAAATATGACTTCTTCGCAAGTTTAGGTGTTCCATATGATGATAATTTACTATTTAGCTGGTATATGTCAGATGCTCACACACAAAAGAAGGCTTTCCTTCCAATGTTTGATGGAGAGTATGAGGGATATCCACTTGGACTTTGGAGTTACCGTAGAATCATCGATACAGCAAACTATACCGATGGAAGAAAAGAAGTTACCTTATTTAACTGGCCACAAAATGATTTTGCATTAGGCAATGTATTCGAGGATAAAGATGCAAAAGAAAACTTAGAATTAGCAAGACAGCAGACACTTTGTGCGATATACTGGCTTCAAAATGAAGCGCCAAGAGTAGATGGAGGAAAGGGATATGCAGTAAAACTTCGTCCTGACATTATGGGAACTGAGGATGGTTTAGCAAAGGCTGCTTACATTAGAGAGTCCAGAAGAATTGTAGCAAAGAAAACAATTTGTGAGCAGGACGTTAGCAAGAGAAGCAATGAACTCCCACCAAGGCAAGTAGATTCCGTCGGTGTTGGTCATTATGCAATCGATATCCATATGACGACAAAATCCCATAGTTTTTTATATGATGCTACGTATCCATTTGAGATACCATTGTCCTCAATGATACCAGTACGACTTAAGAATTTGCTACCAGCTTGTAAAAATATTGGATCAACACACTTAACAAGTGGATGCTATCGTTTACATCCGGTTGAATGGAATGTTGGAGAGGTAGCGGGTTATGCGGCTGCATACTGCATTGATCATAAAGTTACGTTTGAAGAGTTATTAACGAGCGAGTTAAAGGCATTCCAAGAAGAACTTGAGCATGAGGGTGTACAACTTCATTGGGATTTTAGTAAGATGAAAGTGTGAAAAGAAATTCTAAGTTAGTAAAAAACACGAACTAAGAATTTCTAATTTCACACTGAAGTTTGTGCCTGCGTCATCCTCGGAACAAACTTCCAGCCTACTAAGCTGTCATGTTTTTAAGAGTGAAAAGGAATTCTAAGTTAGTAAAATACACGAACTAAGAATTTCTGATTTTACACTTATGCGCAGGTTCATGCGCAGGAATGAGGTAAAAATGGAAAATACAAAGAAGGTAGTCTTATTACCACTGGATGAACGACCATGTAACTTTAAATTCCCCTATCAGATTTTTCATAGTGAAGATTTTCAAATAGATAGAATAGAACCGTTAGGAGATAAGAAAATACCAGCAGATGTCCGTGAGGTGTCACGGATGTTAGATGAGAAATGTAAAGAAGCAGATATAGCTGTTTTGGCGATGGATACCTTACTTTATGGTGGGCTAATACCATCCAGACTTCATCATTTTAAAAAAGAAGAGGTCATGGAACGCCTTAATCTACTACGGAGTTTAAAGAGTGAAAATCCAAAACTAAAAATCTATGCATTTCAATGTATCATGCGCTGCCCTCGCTACTCTAGTAGCGATGAGGAACCAGATTATTATGAATATTGTGGAGAGCAGATTCACCAATTAGGAAATGCCATACACAAAGAAAAACTAGGGATTTCTTGTGATTATAAGAAAGAAGAACTTCTCTCTTTCATTAAAAAAGAAGATTTAGAGGATTATGAGAACCGTAGAGAGTTCAATCTCTTTTTTAATCTAGAAGTGTTAAAGTTAGCGAAAGAAGGAGTATTAGAATTCTTAATAATACCCCAAGATGATTCTGCTCCATATGGCTATACTGCAATGGATCAGATTGTTGTTAGAAAAGAAGTTTTATCAAGTTGTCTTTCGGATAAAGTTATTATTTATCCTGGAGCAGATGAGGTAGAGATGACGTTATTATCTCGTGCAATGAATGAGAATTTTAAAAAGCGTCCAAAAGTATATGTAAAATATGCCTCCGTGTTTGCACCATTTTTAATACCAGCTTATGAAGACAGAGCACTTGGTGAGACAGTCCGGTATCATATTATGGCTGCTGGTTGCATTCAGGTGGATAGTGTAGCTGAGGCAGATTTTGTACTTGCTTTATCGGCACCAGCAAGAAAGATGCTTGAGGCATCAAAACAGCCGGCAGCAAATACAGACTATGACGTGGAACGGAATCTTTCCGAGTTTGTGTATGCAATTGATACTTTTTGTTCTGAGGGGAAACCAGTTACCATTGGAGATAATGCATATGCCAATGGAAGTGACTTAGAACTTATTGCAATTCTTAATCAAAAAGGGTTATTATTAAAGGTAGCAGGATATGCCGGGTGGAATACCTCATCGAATACGATAGGTACGGCGTTAGCAGAAGGCGTTAAGTACCTCTATTATGGAAGCGATAAGAAACATAAGGAGTTTTTACTTCTTCGTTATTTAGAGGATGCAGGTTACTGTGGATTCATTAGAAAAGAAATTACCGAGAAGGAATTACCCGTATTAGGAATGACTTATTTTGATATCAAAGAGCAGTATGGTGTCGTTAGTGAAATGGTAAAGAAGTATTTGCAGCATTTTGCAGATACTAAGCTTACCTCAATCACGAACCATATCCAGATTGAAGATGTTAAAATGCCATGGCGCCGCATGTTTGAGACAGACATTACGGTATCATATCGATAAAATCTTGGGAGGCTTACTATGAAACAGTACAAAGAGGTACTTGACCAAATTAAAGGGGGGTTGGTGGTGTCCTGTCAGGCACTGTCAACAGAGCCCTTATATAGTTCTTATATTATGAGCAGAATGGCATATGCCGCACAACTTGGTGGAGCTGTGGGCATTCGTGCCAATACGCCAGAGGATATCATAGAAATAAAAAAGATCGTTCACCTTCCAGTCATTGGCTTGTATAAGCAGGTGTTTGAAGACAGTGATGTCTACATAACGCCAACGATGGAGGCTGTACGTGATATTGTAGCTACGAAAGCAGAAATCATTGCAATCGATGCAACAAACCGCTTACGTCCACATGGAATCTCGTTGGATGACTTCTTTAAGGAAGTAAGAGAACAATATCCGAATCAATTATTTATGGCTGATTGTGCTACTTACGAGGAAGCAATCCATGCGAGGGAAATCGGATTTGATTTGGTAGGAACAACTTTATGTGGTTATACAGAAGAAACCCAAGGGGTGGCGATACCAAATTTCGAGATGTTGCAAAGACTTGCAAAAGATAGTAAAATTCCGGTGATAGCAGAAGGGGGCATTTGGTCTCCGGAACAATTAAAACAGGCGTTGGATTGTGGAGTACATGCAGCAGTTGTAGGTACCGCAATTACTAGGCCAATGGATATTACAAAACGTTATGTACAAGCAATCCAAAAATAGGGGAGGTACTTATGGCAGAAGGAATTTTTGCAAGAATCGAAACTTCATATTCAAAGTTTACAAAATCAGAGAAAATCGTAGCTGATTTTGTCTTTGAGAATCCGGAGAAGGTACTATATACATCAATTACTGATTTGGCTGAGGTATGTGGCGTTGGGGACACTACAGTATTTCGTTTCTGCAAAGCGCTTAAATTAAATGGATATCAGGAGTTTAAGATGTTTTTAGCTCAGGATCTTGCAGTGAGAACGGGTTCTGATTATACCATAAATGGCTCGATTAGTCAGGACGATGATATACAAACGATATGCAAAAAGGCGCTGGCGGTTGACATTGCAGCACTAACAGAGACATTTGAAGGCTTGGATTTTGAAGCTGTAACGAAAGTGGTGGATATGATATCCAGTGCGAACAAAACTCAATTTTTTGGTATGGGTTCCTCTGGAGTTATTGCACTAGAGGCAAAGATGAAGTTTATGAGAATCCTTCCAAATGTGGAACATATAGCAGACTCCCATATGCAGTTTATGTCTGCTGCGCTATTATCAAGTCGTGATTTAGCGATTATCTTTTCTTATTCTGGTTCCACAAAAGATTCCATAGAGATTGCAAATATCGCAAAATCCAATGGCTGTAGGGTAGTCACTATAACAAGATATGTAAACTCACACCTTGCGAATCTATCTGATGTTGTTATCGCGTGTGGGTCAAATGAGGGACCATTAGATGGAGGAGCCTCATCAACTTCCATGGTTCAATTTTATATTTTAGATATTTTGTACTTATTATATTTTACAAAGCACTATCATCAATCCAAATTAAATAAAGCAAAGACGACAGAATCCATATCATCAAAGATTTTGTAGCCTAGAAAGGGAGACTTGGAACAATGATACCATTCCTATGGATGAGTGGGTTTGTAATCCTTGGGGCTTATCTCTTAGCAATTAATCCGAAATCGGGAAGAAAACCTGATTTTTCAGGTTTTGATCGAGCTTTTTACGCCCACCGTGGGCTTTTTGATAATGAATCACTGGATCACCCAGAGAATAGTTATCGTTCTTTTGAACTTGCGATTGGGAAAGATTATGGGATAGAGCTTGATGTGCAAGTAACAAAAGACAATATTCCAGTAGTTTTTCATGATGCAACATTAAAGAGGGCTTGCCTCGTTGATAAGAGAGTTAGTGAATTAACATATGAGGAACTTAGGCAATATAAATTGTTTCATAGTAATGCCTGTATTCCAAAATTTTCTGAAGTTATGGACTTGATTCACGGTCAAGTTCCTGTCATCGTTGAAATAAAGATGTATGAAGATAATAGCAGGGTAAATGAACTAGCAATGCAGGTACTGGATTCTTACAAGGGTGTCTATTGCGTGGAATCGTTTCATCCAAAATCCTTACGTTGGTTTCGAAAGAATCGTCCTATGGTATTACGAGGTCAATTATCCGCAAATTTTATTCGTGGGAAAGAGCCAGGAAATAAAATCAGGTATTTTACTTGGCAGAACCTATTATGGAACTTCTTAACGAAGCCTGATTTTGTTGCGTTTAATTATAAAGAAAAAGATATGTTATCAGTAAAAATATGTAGAAAACTATACAAAGTAATCATGTTTGCATGGACAATACGATCAGAAGAAGGGTTTCAGGAAGCAAAGGATTCCTTTGATTATTTTATCTTTGATAGTGTAGTACCAGAAACATTTACTGAATAGCATTGACCGATGATAGAGGTAGTTAAAGTAGTAAATATTCAGGATGAGTTAGAAAAATTTCTAACTCATTTGTTTAAATAATAGAAAATTTACAAAGCATGCTTTGAGATGGAGGCAAAATGAAAGATTGTCAGGTTCACATCGAAGGTTTGTATATAGAAACCGCATTTGTATACGATTTTACCAGTCATGGAGAATTATTTCCCATTGACTATGTTTCACTAGAAGAGGACGAAGGTAAGAAAGATAGTAAACAGACAGATAGCAAACAAAAAGATAGTAAACAAAAAGAAAGTAATCAAAAAGATAGATTGTACCTCTTAACAAAGAATCAATTATGTAATATAACGCTATCCACCCTTTCAAACTCTCTAGTGGTTTGTATGGATGAGAATCAAGCAGTTTCTGATTCTATATTTGTAATCGAAGAACAGGTTTATGGTATTGAGTTGGATGCTATAACTGCTCTAGAGAAGATAAAGTCTGCTAGCGTGGTTATGATTGCATCTCTGGATGGAGATTTAGCCTTATTAAAGGAGTCTCTATTAAAGAATAACAAGGGATTAGAAACGAAAGAAGTACTAGTAGGACTTTCGAAACAGATTTATATAAGTTTTCTAAAAGGAGATATCGTTCGCTATAAGTTAGGGGTAAACTATATCAACAGTCTTGATCTTGCATCACTAATAGCAAAACGTATGGATTCTAACAGCGTGTTTCTAACCATGGATTCTAAAGAGTATGCAACAGTAGAAGAGGATACCTTTTTATTACTTGGTAGTTTAGAACATTTTCAAAAGGACAAAAAATACGAGTTAAGAATTATGTTCGGAGATGGCAGAGAAGAATCCATCAAAGAAATGACAGTATTAGTCACTAGTGATCGTTTTTCTACTTCCGTTCCATTGACACTTGGAGCAAATTATATTGATTGTATGTTGATAGAAGATGGGGAAGAATTAACTGATTCAAAACATACCCATATTGTTTTTTATAAAAAACCAAGCAATGAACCAAAAGAAATTATCATGTGGGCAGAACAGTATGTAAATGCAGAGACTACTAATTCAGTGGAGAAAATAGAAGCTTTAATACAGACAGCGAAGGAGGCTGGTATTACATCATTTGCTCTTGATGTAAAGGGATGCGAAGGATATGCAGCTTATAAAAAAACCACATTATCAAAAGTAAAGTATATGGACGAAACAACAAATCCCAAAAAGGCCATTACAATGGAGATCGATTTCTTAGAAGAGTTTGTGAAAGCAGCACATGCAAGTGATTTAAAGGTTTATGCTAGCTTTAACTTCTTTGTGGAAGGAAATATCGCTACAAATGATTTTGCAATTGATTTGCCAAATACACATCCAGATTGGGCTGAAGTACTTCATGTTCCGGAGGATCAAGGAGAGTTAAAAAGTGTATTAGAGACTAAAAGAGACTGTATGCTGTGCTATGTGAATCCAGCCAATAAAGAAGTTCAGGATTTTGAGTTGTTACGGGTAAAGGAACTGTTAGATCATTATGAAGTCGATGGTGTAATCATGGATCGTACAAGGTACGACAATCAATATGCGGACTTTAGTGAAGTAACTAGAATTCAATTTGTTGAGTATCTTAAGGGCAAAGGATTAGAGTTGATCCATTGGCCAGCAGACATCTATTCTTTTGATGCGGAACAAAAGATGGTATTTGGACCTCTCTATCTGGAGTGGCTTACCTTTAGGAGTAGTGTTATTCAGGGTTTTGCAAAAAGATTAAGGAAATTAGTCGATGAGTATTCAAAAAATCAGGACAGGTCAATTGCACTAGCAGCTTATGTTGGTTCTTGGTTTGATTTATATTATCAAAATGGTGTGAACTGGGGTAGTAAGGACTTTCGTTATAATGAAAGATTGAATTTCCCTGTTTCAAAACTATATACAGAAGAATACAGTAAAACTAGTTATGTAGACTATATTGATTTCCTTATGATAGGCTGTTACTATGAAACTTCTGAGATGATTGAAAAGTATACAACCATTGGTAATATTGTAACGAATCATCAGGTACCAATGATGGCATCTATGAGTCTTCCACATCTTAATACAGAGGAATTATTAAAAATAGGAACGAAAGCTTGTATTGATTATAGTGATGGAACTATGATTTTTGATTTGTGCTATACGGATTGGAATACATTAAGACCTGCCTTAAAAGAAGCATTAAAAAAATAATAGAAAACCACCCTAACCATCAAGGTTGAATGTATTAGGGTGGTTTTTACTGTTTCTTAGTTGAACTGACTTTTTAGATACACTTGTTTCTTAACTTCTCTTACTTCATAACTACTCTTGCTAACTGCACTTGTTTCTTAACTTCTCTTACTTCATAACTACTCTTGCTAACTGCACTTGCTTCTTAACTTCTCTTACTTCATAACTACTCTTGCTAACTGCACTTATTTCTTTACTACTCTTATCCATTCTTCGCAGTAAAACATTCCGTCTTCGGTTTGATAATATAATTCCATTTCATAACCATCCAGTTTCTTATAATTTGCAGTAGGTAGCCATTCTGTATATACACGTTTGATTAGACTTTGAAGGATGGTTGAAGTTTGTTCCTGAGTGTGTTTTTCGGTCTTAAACACTGCCCAGGTTGCCGCAGGAACGTTGACTTTTGTATATCCAGTCATGTCACTATCTTCGGAACAGGGTACGAAGAGCATGTAAGGATATGAGTGTTCCGCTGTTTCACGGTAACTGCAGATTGCATTGATACAACTTGCTACTTTGGTTGTATTCGCTAACCTTTCTAAGCTTCCATTCTCTGCACACTCCATCCAAAAGTCAGGTATTTCATTGTTGTCCTTTGTAGAAATCACTCTCTCAATGCCATATACTGAGAATGCTTCTTTACTTTCGATTCTGTAATCCATTGCCACATCTCCTTTTATTGTTAGTAGAAAAGTGATGCGAGGAAAAGTTTTAAGTTCTGTGCCTTCTTTACGGGCTATTGTTGGTGATATTCCATGTACTTCTTTAAATGCACGAGAAAACGCTTCAGGCGATTCGTAACCATACTTTATAGCGATATCAATTACCTTTGTATTGCTGTTTTGTAATTCAAAAGCAGCCAAGGACAAACGTCTTCTCCGGATATAGTCGAATACCGAAAAATCTGTAATAATAGAGAATGTCCGTTGAAAATTTATAGTAGATTGGCACATAATCTTTGATATAACATCAAAATCGATGATACCATCTAGATTTTTTTCTATATAGTCAATCGCGCTGTTTAAACGTTCATGCCACATTATACCGCATCCCTCCTCTCAAGCAATAATATATCAGATCAGGAGTTGAAAAGCCTTGCACAAAACATATCAATTATGCAAGATACTTTATTCCTTAGTTAATCTAGTTTTTACAACAATGGGAATCCTAAAGTTTGGAATAAATCTATTATACAGAATATTCTCATCATATGGAATCCTTAGCTTTAGAATAAGAGATATTAAATGAAAAGAGATATTAAATAAAAAGAGATATTAAATAAAAAGAGATATTAATGAAAGCTATTCTATATAAAAAATATCTATATCTAGCTTTTTTTTCAGTTAGTGTTGAAACTTTACATTGACTTACCTAGGTGACCTAGGTATACTATACCTAGACAATCAAGGTATAAAAGGAGGTATTCAATGAATATTGATAAGAATTTATTAAGTGGGAGTCATACTTTATTAATTCTATCGCTTATTAAAGAAGAAGAGATGTATGGTTATCAAATGATTATGGAGCTTACCAATAAATCAGAAAATGCATTTCAACTAAAAGAAGGAACTCTTTATCCAATTCTTCACACGTTAGAGAAAGAGAAATATGTAACTTCTCGAATGATGGAAGCAGAGAATGGAAGAAAGAGAAAGTATTACAAAATCACCGATAAGGGTAGAAAGCTTCTGGCGAAAAGAACGCAGGAATGGGAGTATTTCGCACAAAAAGTCAATCTTGTTGTATTAGGAGGCTAAATGAAAGAAAAGAAGCAAGAAACAAAGATTACGGACATCTACCATTGGAGTCATGAAGCGAGTAGGTACATCCGGTTTAGGCCTGATAGAGATCAAGTGTATCAAGAATTATTAGCACATCTTTATGATAAAGCAAATGATTTAGAAGCTTCTGGTATGAAACGAGATGAAGCGATGAAAGCAACGATAGAGGCAATGGGAGATGCCACAGAACTAGGACTAATGA
>JAEWHR010000190.1 GCA_023387655.1 Bacillota bacterium | reverse complement strand
ATTTTTCAAATTTAGAATCAGTTGACATAATAGATAATATTATAGAGAGATATATTAAAAAATACAATTAAAATTCCATTAAGAATCCTACATAGGATACCCAGAGAAAGTAGTATCATGCGTATTCTCAATCTTTTATGAAATAGTTAATATTTAGGAAAAGTTGACGATATGTATGATAGAGTTTATGTTAGGATAAAAGAATATAATACATAGAATGAGGGGTGTTTTTCTTGAAAATAGACGTTACTCAAGATTATTCTTGTACTTCGTCACTTTCCTTTGGACAGAATCGATATACGAAAGGAATAGTATCACAAGAGGATAATAAGAAAAATGAAGAAAGAAGTAGCATTCTCGCTGCTGATTTAGGATTTCATAAGCAAGAGGATTCTTTCTTAGAGTCTCTTAAGGAACAGTATAGAGCGTATCAAGAAGAATTAAATTCATTGAGTACGAATGAAGAGTTAACAGTAGAAGAAAAACTAGCGAAAAGAAAAGAAATTCAAGAACAGATTAATGGTATAAAAGATCAAATTGTTGCAAGGCAACAGCAATTACAGCAGCTTGAAAAAGAAAAGACTCAAAAAGAAATTGAAAAAAGACAAAAAGAATCAGCAACGAATCAAAAGGATATTACAGAAGAGGAATACCAAAATCGCTTACATCAGAATTTCCTTACAGAGGCATCCACGGTGATGTCAGAAGTTGGTTCACTTAACCGTTTAAAAGTAAAGACCAAAGGAGAGTTAAAGGTTGCTTCAAAAGAACTAGAATTATCCATGGCAAGGGCAGGTGGAGTTAGCGAGAGTCTTTCTAATAATGTATCGGAAGCAAATCAAAGATTATCTAAGCTAGATATGAAGTTTAGTGAGAAACTAGGAAAGCTGAATAAACTTGTGAAAAATCAAAAGGATGAGTTAATAAGCCAGAGTAAGGATACGAAATATACTGTATCTTCAAAAGAGAAGCAAGAGGAAGTTAAAGCAGCAAAAGAAAACGCGAATAATCCTGAGCAAGTTGATAAAGATGAGAAACAAAAAGACAGGGAAAATTGGTATGATAAGCGCGTAGATGTTCTTATATAGTTAAAAGAAATTAAAGAAATATTTTCGAAAGATAATCATAGTCATAAAGACAATCATAGTCTTAATTATAAGATAAGCATTTTTCAGATGAAGATAACTCTTATGAAATAATAGAACAAGGAAGAAGTAAAGTTAGTTAATTAGTAGAGAAATATGAGAGTATAATAATACTAATAAAAGGATGGGAAAAGTTTCCCATCCTTTTTAGACAAAACTTACTCTACTGTCACTGATTTTGCTAAATGACGTGGTTGATCAACATCCAAACCTCTTGAAGCAGAAGTATAATATGCAATCATCTGTAGAGCTACGGCAGCAGTGTAAGGAGCAAAGATATCCTCTGTAGCAGGAATGTCAATGCGGAAATCATAGAGGGAATTCTCAATTACTGCATCTGCTGTTGTAATACAGATAACCATAGCTCCTCTTGCGCGGACTTCTTTCATATTAGAAACCATCTTTGATAATACAGTAGATTGAGTAGCTAATGCAATGACAGGAATTCCTTCTGTAATTAAGGAAAGAGTACCATGTTTTAACTCACCAGCAGCATAGGCTTCGGAATGAATATAGGTTATTTCCTTTAACTTAATAGAACCTTCGCAAGCAAGAGCAGAATCCATGCCACGTCCTATGAAGAATAGATTTTCTGTATGGATAAGCTCTTTGCTGATTTTCTTAAAGTAATCAGCATGTTTTAATACCTCTTCGATTGCTGGTACAACATCATACAATTGTTGAAGATAATTGGATACTTCGTATTTTGTAAGACAACCTTTTGCATAGGCAAAACGGAAGGCTAGCACATAAAAGGCAGAAAGCTGGGCAGTGTAAGCTTTTGTACTTGCAACTGCAATTTCTGGACCTGCATGAGTATAGAACACATAGTCGCTCTCTCTTGCTATAGCGGAACCTTTTACATTTACAATGGATAGAGTTTTTGCACCCATCTCATGAGCAAGCCTTAATGCAGCTAAAGTATCTGCAGTTTCTCCAGATTGAGATACTGTTATCACTAAAGTATTTTGATCCATAATCGGATCCTGATAACGAAACTCTGATGCAATATCCACAGTTACAGGAATGCGAAGAAGGCGTTCAATTAACACCTTGCCCATTAATCCGGCATGCATAGCGGTACCGCAGGCTGTAATGATGATTCGATTGATATCAGAAAATAAGGAATCAGGAATATTATCGCAAGTTAAATCTGGAAGAAGATACTCTTTCTTGGAATCGTCTTTTGAAGTATACTTTTTGATTCTAGGAGCAATTGTACGTGTAATTGCTTCTGGTTGTTCATAAATTTCTTTTAACATGTAGTGTTTAAAGCCATTCTTTTGAGCTGCTGACATATCCCAGGTAACGCTTAACATTTCTGGTTCAACAAGCTCTCCGTCTAAGTCGGTAAGCGTAATGGAAGTCTTCGTAAGTTTTGCAATATGAAATTCAGGCAATACGAAATAATCCTTCGAATAACGAAGTAGTGCTACCATATCCGAAGCGACTACGGAGCCTTGTTCTGTGCTACAGGCAACAAGCGGGCTGCCTTTTCGTATGCAGTAGATTACGTCAGGTTGATCTGAAAATAAAATGCAGAATCCATAAGCTCCTTCCAATTTATCTACAGCTGCCTTGATTGTTTTATAGGCATCACCGTCATATAAGCTATCAATTAACATTGCAGCTATCTCGGTATCTGTTTGAGAAATTGGATGGCGTCCACCTAGTTTAAGTTCATTTTCTAGTTCATGATAATTCTCAATAATACCATTGTGAATTAAAGTAACCTTTCCACAGGAATGTGGGTGAGCATTCACTTCGGATACCCCACCATGAGTAGCCCATCTGGTATGCCCTATACCGCAAGAAGAGGTAAATGTAGCAGGAACTTTCTCCTTTAATGCAGCTACCTTTCCTACGGATTTGATTACATGAATTCCTCCGTCCATAAAACATGCAATCCCTGCACTGTCATAACCGCGATACTCTAATTCTCCGAGTCCCTTAAGCAGTACCTCGGCCGAATTTAAGTGCCCGGTAAATCCAATAATACCACACATAAATTTTCTCCTTTTTTTAGTTGTCAAAGTGCTATTACATTGTTGTTTGATAGTACTGCTGTTGTGCTGCAGTTACCTGCCATTTTTTCAGTACCTTACGCACTCAAACCGTACGAGAGAGCATCCGCCGAAAATTCGCTAACTCCCTACCTCGTTAACCTCTAAATTTCCCGTCCAATAGAGGTACATGGCGCTAATTTTATCTCCTATTTGTTTGGAGAAGACATTTCTGTCGGGTTATTGTCTTGGACTGACATCAACATTCTACAAGAAAGTAATCATAAAGTCAACAAGTGTCTCGCTTTATGAAAACAAGTGTCTCGCTTTATGAAAAACTGTTCTCGCTTTATAAAAAACTGTTCTTGCTTTATGAAAAACTGTCTTGCTTAATAAAAAACGGTCTCGCTTTATAAAAAGCTGGTATCCTTTTATAAAAAACTGGAGTATTCATTATGAATACTCCAATATCATCATATGAAATTATGATTATACATGTGAGGGTTTATTTAAATTAATCTCTCCCGCATAATTTGTCTGGAACATTTTACGAATTTCTTCTTCGTCATTCGACTGACCAAGCGCCCAAATAAGTTTTGTAACAGCAGCTTCTGTAGTCATATCATATGCAGGAATTACGCCTTGCTTTAGTGCTAACTGCCCTGCTTGATAGATGGATAAGTCACTTCGTTCATAAAGACACTGGCTTGAAACAACAATTGGTATTCCGATATCCACTAATTTTTTTAATTTTTCCAATAGATTTCGATTTACGAAATGTAAGCCACCGGAACCAAACGCCTCAATAACAATGCCTTTGTAGTTCATCTCTACCAGCATATCGAAAATTTCTGGATTTAATCCTGGTGTTAACTTTATTAAGAATACATTATTACAAAGTTTTTCTTTATAAACTACTTTTCCGGTGATTGGCTGTATTGCATTTGTATTAATATTGAAGCCATTGGCATCTATGGTTGCTATCAGTGGATAATTAACACTTTCAAAGGCATCAAAACCTGTTGTTCGAACTTTAACAGCACGACATCCTAAAATAACTTTCCTATGAAATGCAAGATAAATGCCAGGTATTCCGGTTGCTGCCATAGCAAGCGCATATCGTAGATTGTCCATAGCATCGGTAAGCGGATGTGTAAGTGGAAGCTGAGAACCAGTAAATACCACTGGGATAGGAAGGTTCTTTAACATAAATGAAAGAACGGAGGTGGTATATGCCATTGTGTCAGTACCATGAGTTACAACGATACCATCGTAAGAGCTATGGTTATCGTAAATATTTTTTGCAATAAACATCCATTCTTCTGGCTGAATATTAGAACTGTCTAAATTTAAAATGTCCTTAATTGTAATAAGGTAATTTTCTGAAATCCCAGCAAGAAAGCCCCCTAGATCAGAGCCACTTAAGCCAGGAGCAAGGCCTTCGTTACTGTTAAGAGAGGCTATCGTCCCACCAGTCGTTAATATTAATATACTTTTCTTTGTATCCATATTCATCCCCTATATTGATCAATATTTCTTGGAACTATTTTTATAAAACCTAATTATCACGATTACTAACATACCTACTATAGAAGATTTAGGCTAAATATGCAATGGATTTCGATGCCATAATGTAGAAAGAATAAAATAGAGAAAGTAAACATGGAAAATATTGACAAACATTTTATGATTCGTTAGTATAAACATGTATTGTTTCAATGTTAAAGTTTTGAAGGGAGTATGAATGTGAAGTTTCGAAATTTGAGGTATATTGGATTAATGGTGGCTCTTACTTTCTTTATGATAGGATGTGAAGTGAGTACAAATCAAACAGGAATGTTTACTCTTTCTCTAAATACAAGTAATAACAGAGTTTCCGAAGACAAGGATAAGAACATCCTAATGAGATACGAAATAAGTGATATAGATATTAAAGATGATATAGAACAAGTAAGTGGTACAGAACTAGAAGATAGTAAAGAACAAAAAAGTGGAACAGAACTAGAAGATAGTAAAGAACAAAAAAGTGGGACAGAACCGAAAAATGATACAGAGCTAAAGAGTGACATAGAACTAGAAGATAGTACTGAACAAAAGAGTGATATAGAATTAGAAGATATTACAGTACAAAATAGTGGGACAGAATTAAAAGATAATACAGATCCAAAAAATGATGCAGAACAAAAAGATGATTCAAAACAGGAAGATGACATAGAAATAAAGGATAGTATTAAACCAGAAGTTAGTCAGGAACAAAGTGTTAACACAGAGGAAGAAGATAAGAAAGAATCTACTAAACCAGAGGAAAAGGAAGAAGAACAAAAAAAGATGGTTACTTTGCTGGCAGTTGGAGATAACCTACTTCATCAGAAAGTGATTGATAGCGGCAAGAAGGAAGATGGAAACTATAATTATGATCATTTATTTGAACGTTTAAAAGAGGATATTAAAGCAGCAGATATTGCAGTGATTAATCAGGAGACGATCTTTGGTACAAAAAAAATGGGATATAGCGGTTATCCAAGATTTTGTTCTCCAACAGCAGTAGGACGAGCAATTTCAAAAGCTGGATTTGATATCGTTTTACATGCGAATAATCATACCATGGATAAGGGAGTGGATGGAATCCTTACCACGCTAAAGTATTGGGATCAGTATTCTAACATAACTCCTTTGGGGATATATCGTTCTCAGGAAGAAGCAAATCAGATAACTTATGTTGATAAGAATGGAATAACCATTGCATTTTTAAATTATACCTATGGTTTAAACGGGAATGCTCTACCATCTTCGAAATCTTATCTTGTTAATATTATAGATCGGAATAAGCTAAAATCTCAATTAAAGCAAGCTAGGAAGAAAGCTGATTTTGTTGTTGTTTTCCCTCATTGGGGCTCGGAATATGTTTATGAAGCAAATCGATATCAAAAGGAGTACGCAACTTTTTTTAACGAGCAAGGTGTAGATCTTATTATAGGTACACACCCGCATGTATTGCAACCAATTGAGTGGATTGAGGGAAAAACCGGTCATAAAACACTGGTTTATTATTCACTAGGTAATTATATCTCAAGCATGGATTATACGGACCGTATGCTGGGGGGGATAGCTAATGTTACTATTATAAAGGAGGGCAAAAAAACATATATAAAAAATGCTTCTATAACTCCTATCGTTACACATTATGAACGTGGTGGTGATTATAATTTTACTGTATATAAATTAACAGATTATACCCAGAAACTTGCATCGAAACACTATATTTTAAAAGGGAAATGGGGAAGAGATTTCTCTTTAAAAGCATTAAAGAAGCTAACGAATGATATAGTTGGTGACTTCATTAAAAAATAATGAAAAAATGTCAATTTATTAACGATTGTTGCTATTTGAACATTTTCGTATATAATTAAATTCCAAACGGATATTGTAACTAACTGACCGTAATAAGGAGGGCTTTTTTATGGCAGATCATGTAGTATATGAAGCGAAAAGATGTTTAAATTGTAAAAAACCACTCTGTATGACTGGTTGTCCAATCAGTACACAGATACCAACTATGATACAAGAATTTTTAAATGGAGGTATTGCAAAAGCCGGAGAGATGGTTTTTGAAAATAATCCACTTTCTATTGTATGTTCCTTAGTGTGTGACCACGATAAACAATGCGAAGGGCATTGTATTTTAGGCAAGAAGGGTATGCCGGTACACATTAGTAGTATAGAAAATTATATTTCTAGCGCTTATTTTGATCAAATAAAGATAGATCGAGAAGAAAAGAAGAATAAACGAGCTGCTGTTATAGGATCAGGTCCTGCTGGTATCACTATCTCTATTTTATTAGCAAAGAAGGGATATGATGTTACGGTATTTGAAACAAGAGAAAAAATTGGTGGCGTTCTAAGATATGGTATACCAGAGTTTCGTCTACCAAAAAAGATTCTTGATAACTATAAAAAGAAAATGTTAGAATTAGGTATTAAGTTTCGTCCAAATACTACAATTGGTGGTGCAATCGGAATTGATGATTTATTCCGTGATGGGTATCTTGCGATTTTCGTTGGTACTGGCGTTTGGAGACCAAATGCGTTACACTTAAAAGGAGAGACTCTTGGTAATGTTCATTATGCAATTGATTATCTCGTAAATCCTGACTCTTTTGAACTTGGTGACTCTCTTGCAATCATAGGTGCAGGAAACTCTGCAATGGATGTTGCAAGAACAGCAATTAGAAAAGGTGTTAAGGAAGTTACAGTTTATTCTCACCGTGATGAAATAAGAGCGAGCGTCCATGAAGTAGAATATGCTAAAATAGATGGTGTCAACTTTGAAACATGTAAGTCGGCAGTTGAATTAACTGAGGATGGCCCTATTATGAATACAGTAACCTGGAATGAAGAAGGTGAAATGGAAATTGTAGAGGGAAGTGCAACATTATACCCTGCACAATCCATTATTATTGCTATTAGTCAGGGACCAAAGGATAAGATTGTTACTACAACAAAAGGTATCGATGTAAACAAGAGAGGATTAATTGTTACGAATGAATCTGGAGAAACATCTCGCCCAGGTATATTTGCATCAGGAGATGTTGTTAATGGTGCAAAGACTGTAGTAGATGCAGTATATTATTCAAAGAAGGTGGCAGAAGCCATGGATGAATACATGAGTAAACTATAATTCATGGAAAGATGCAAAGGAGGATAAGGGATGTTAAGTGTTAGCAATACAAGTGTTATGAATATGGAAAATGCTATTCGAGGTGCAAGAAATCCGATGAATAGCTGGGGAAGAATGGATAGTTACTATAATGATGCTCATGATTATGTGTTAGGAGAGAATGATCTAAAGCTTGCAAAGCGTCTTTGTAGGGCTGGAAGTGATCACCGTAAATTTATTCGCCAGATTCTCGTATCAGTAGATATTACTGCACCATTATATTGGTGGAAAGAATATGATACCTATAAGGTAGCAACTGTTGCAAACTCTACCAGCACAATGCATAAAATTCATAGTAAGCCATTTGAACTTGATGATTTTAGTCATGACCATATGACTGAGGAGTCCAAAGAAAAATTCCAAGCTTATATTGATTATATGGAAATGATTCGTCAAAAGTATGTAGAAACAAATGATAAGACGTATTGGTATGACTTAATTCAAATGTTACCTTCAAGCTATAATCAGTTACGTACTTGTACAATGAATTATGAGACTTTAGTAAATATTTATTATGCAAGAAGGAATCATAAACTCAAGGAATGGCATACTCTTTGCGATTGGATTAAGACACTACCTTATGCTTCTGATTTAATAATGTTTAAAGATGGCGAAGAATAGTGTAAACCGTACCCCTTGTCAAGGACATTTTTAAAAAGAAGGGTACCTAATTTTTAGACACAATCATTTTAGCCAGAACCTTAAATTTAGACATTAGATTGTGGGGTGTATCCAAAGTTTTAGACACAGCCCCTTTTATGCCATGGTATTCTATGAATTTATTGGTTTTTAGTATCTTTTAACTCTGCCTTGATACCAAGATCCGCCGGCTTCTTGGTTATAACCGGCAAGGCAGGCACGTTGGAAACATCCAGTGGATATTCGCCAGTGGTAATAAAGTTGTAAAACTCATTCGGAGCAAGTTTAGCAAGATGCCATTGATAGCGCCGATTGTTGTAATAATCCATGTAGTCATCAATGATGACCTGAACGTCGTAAAACTCTGTGCATTCAGCCAGTTTTGCTTTGATGTGGTCCTTCATATGTCCAAAGAAGCTTTCTTGTGGAGCATTATCCCAACAGTTGCCGCGACGCGACATAGATTGGCGAAGCTTTTTGTCATAAAGGATATTTATAAAACTGTGGCTAGTATAGTGACACCCTTGATCGCTGTGGACAATGGTTTCTGCATGTAGTGAGATTCCATGATTTTCAACCAGCTTGTTAATAGTTTCAACTACGAAATCCACTTCCAGAGAGTCGCTCAGCACATATGAAAGTATCTGCTTGGTGAACGCATCCAGGATAGTAGAGAGATAAGCAAAGGTTCCGTTATAGCGGAGATAGGTTATATCTGTTAGCAAAACCATTCTTTGACCATAGCATTCGAACTCACGCTGGAGCAGGTTATCTGCGATAGTACTCGTTTTGATAGCCTTCGCCAACTTTTTATAAGGATTAGGGCCACGGTAAGGACAGGAGAGATGAAATTTATCCATCAACCTTCGAATCTTTTTCAGATTCATGATTATCGGTGGTTCCATATGTATCAAAGCCATATAGATGCCTCTGGCTCCTTTGGTATAGCCATGCATCTTGTACGCAAGCAGGATTAGATTGAAATCTTCGCGATCCTTTTGTTCCTGAAGTTCGCGAATGGGAGCTGCTTTTACCCAGGCATAATAACCACTTCGCGAAACACCTGCTATGGAGCAAAGCTCCTTAACAGAAAGAGCATTATTGCTTAGCTGTATCGTATTGTAGATGATTTCGAATACACAAGAAGAATCGTTCATAAGCCATGCACCTACTTCTTTGTAGTTCTGATCGAGGAAATTTTTTTTAAAAACTCAATCTCCTGCTTCAGATAATCAACTTCATGCCTAAGCTGCTTTAATTCATCTATTTCAGATGTGGTTTTACTAGATATCAATGTATTTGATTTTACCAATCTGCGAGAGCAATGACCTTCGTGAAACTCGCCGTTTTTTTTGAATTGTTCCTGAATACGGTTAGCAATACCCCACATCCGGCTATCACCAAGAATTTCAGGATCGTAACCATGGTCTATTAAAATCTGTCTTGGAGATTCACCAGCTTGATATTCATTGTGGAAGATTTCCTTGAACTTTTTGGTAAAGGATACTGTAGTCCTAGTTACTTTGTGAGTGTATGGATTCTGACGTAGTAGTTGCATTTGCTCATTGTTAAACTGGCTTCTGCTCATGATATTCCTCCTGTTCTGAATTAAGAATACCATGAATAAAAGCATATGTCCAAGAGAACGGGAACCATAATTTTGGGCTAGAATCTTATATGATGTCCAGTATTAAGGTCCAGTTAAAGAGGTAATGTCCATAACTTAGGATCTATTTAGTAAGGATGTCTGAAAGATAGGTACTCACTTAATAATGTGTCCACAGTTATGGGTACATTATA
>JAEWHR010000174.1 GCA_023387655.1 Bacillota bacterium | reverse complement strand
TATGCCAAATTTTATTTATAACATAATATGAAGCCTCAAAGTACTTCTTTATATATTCCGTATAAGCACCGATTTCATCGGTGCTTATACTAAAACATTTTTAGGACATTTTCAAAAACGCTTGACACATAAATTTTGATTTTTTTTCCATTTTTCTTTTCTAACTTTTTTCACCTAGAAAAATGCTAATATAATCCATTCCAGTATTTCCATGTTATCTCTGAACTTCCTCTATTTAAATATTACAAAAGTGTTACAAATATGTTACTATTTAATTGTTCCTAATAACAGCAACTGAATAGGAGGACATGTATTATGTGTTTTAATTTTAATTTTAATTCTTGCAACTTTAGTGAATTGTGTAGACAGTTATTGCAGTATTGCGGAATTGGTTCTTGCAACTAATCACTTATAAGATTTTAAAGGCTCACCAAAATGGTGAGCCTTTTGTATATCTAAAAAAATTGTAATCAAATGTTACTGCTAATTGACCAATCATTTAACCACATTAGATAAGCATGGAATATATAAAATAAGATTTGATAATAAAATAAGATAGATAGCGTTTTATTGACTCTACCTATCTTATTTATTTATGCTATATATCCTTCTATAAATAAGTATTCAATGAAATAAAGTATCTATAGGTATCAAGGTTTGATATATGCATACCCTTCTAGTTGTTTTTCTGCCAGTTCAACAACTCCTGCTTGGACTATAGTTACTCCTTTGATTAAATCACTTGGGGTTAAACTTAATTTTTTCATAGAATTGTTACACACAGCAACAATAACATGATTTGTTAGTAATTGTTTTACTGAATCTATAACTTCTGAGTTGGTTGTCGTAAGACTAACTGCTTCCGAGTTTAGAAGTAACTCAATTGTAACAGGTGCTTGCAATTCTTTATAATATGCCAACATGTTAATTATATTGGCATGTGCAAGATTAAATTTACTATTCTCATCAACATGAAAGATTACTTTTTTCATCTGGAGTTCCTCCTATTAAACCATAGCCTCCACAGCTTTTACCCATGCATGTTTTGGATCATCGCATGGAGTCAGTTTTCTACCACTCCTACCTGCCATGACCCATAGATAATAGATGGAATAGCCTGGAGCAGCTGCAACTGGATGATATCCTTCCTTTATCGCAATCGTATCATCATTACGTACAAGATAGCTTTCATTTAATGAAAAATCATCGTTATACATAACTTGAATTCCAAATCCCTGAGCAGGATTTACTTTAAAATGATATATCTCTTCCATATTCACTTCATATGGGAAGTTGTCAGTATCATGTTTATGGGATGGGTAAGAAGACCATTGCCCTGGGCAACCATAAGTTTCGCCTAATACAATTTTATCTACTCTTCCTTCGTATTTTGAGGTAATAATATCATTCACATCTCTCTGCCAGTTAAGTTTACCGCGATGTTGAGTAACAACCTCATCTGCCTCAATCACAAATGGCTCATATTTCTTGTCTGCTTTTACCTTACATACTCCGATTTCTAAAGCAAGATGTCCCTTGGCACTTACAGAATACGTAGTATCTCTACCAATATAGATGGTAGTAGGCTTTCCAGCAAAAACATTGTTTCTATTGCCCTTATCAAGAGCCTTAAACTCTCCTGCAATAATATCACAAGTTCCAGCAAGGATAACAAGACCTAATTCGTATTCACCAGAATCAACTGTAATGGTTTCCCCTGGTAGTAAATTTATTTTATCAAATCCAATAATATCTAAACCTGCCTCTTCATCTACAATGGTCTGGTATCCTCTTATTTCATTCTTCTCATAAAAGTGCTTCATAGTGCCTCCTAATTATGTTCTGCCCTAAACTTTCAATATATCAGGCTACTTCTATTTTATACTTTTCTTGTAAATAATCAAGGTCATCTATGAATTAGATTAGTGCATTCATCAAGATATTTAAACTTCAAACATTATAATTATTGTCCAGATAAAAAAAATATTTACAAATGATAAACAATCTCTTATAATCATAGTGTTGAAAGAGCAACGCTTCTTCTTTGGAAGACCGTTGCTCTTTTTGTATTAAAAAAGAAAAGTTCGTAAGCGAGCTTTTTCATGTTTCAGTGTGAAATTAAATATACTATAGTAAGGAGACCCTCATGAGAAAGAATAAGAGAGAAAAATTTTTAGAACAAGAAAGCCAAACAATATATAACTCCATTCATTCCATGCTAGAAGGCAATTTAGAAGTATATATTGATGAGAATAAAACTTCTAACCTCTTATATTTAGCAAAAGATATCAATCAACTTGCTGCCAATTTAAATCAATATATCTACGAAACGTCCAGAGTATTGTCTCATCTTTCAACTTTGGATCTTTCTGTATCTATCTTAAAAGATATCTCCTTTGAAGGTAATTTTTACCCAATGAAAACTGCACTTAAGAAAATAACAACATCTTTAAATCACATATTCCATAAATTAGATACTATTCTCGATGTCTTAACCCCCATGTTTGACGATTGTATCAGTCAATCAAATAACGTATCAGAAAATGCCACAAACCAGGCACAAGAACTTTTACATATGAATCATCTTATCAAAGAAATAAATGAATTAGCTCGAGAGAATGTAACTAGTGCAAGCACTGTTTCTTTCTCTATTGAAAAAGCTAAATTAGAAAGCAAACATGGATTTCAACAACTAGAAGAGTTAACCGTTTCTATGGGACAAGTCCAAGAATCCTCCCAATCAATCCAAGAGGTCGTCTCTTTTATTCATCACATTGCAAATCAAACAAAATTACTGTCTCTTAATGCCTCTATTGAAGCTGCTAGAGCAGGAAACTCTGGTAATGGTTTCTCTATAGTAGCGAAAGAGATTGGTAACCTTGCAAATCAGTCTTCTGAAGCAGTATTCAAAACAACCAAATTTGTTGAAAAAATGATAAACAATATAAATCATAGTGAATCCTTAACCAAAGAAGCAGCTGCAAATTTTCAAAATATAGTAACATCAATTGAGCAAGCAACTCTTTTAGGGGAGCATATTAAATCCTCCACTTTAAAAGAAATCGACGCTATAAAACATATTGTTGACATTGTAGAACATTTATCTGAAATGGGCGATGATAATGCTGCACTAGCTGAAGAAAGTTCCGCTAGCCTATTTTTAGTACAAGAACAAACAGAGGAATTAAAACAAATACTAAGCTCCATAGTTTTTAAAGGTCAGGTAAATCCTCATCTTATAGATTCTTCTATTACAAAACAATCCGCCTTGTCAATCATCAATGAGATTAGGTCCTCGGTTTTTAACCTAACCTCCCTACCCACCTTACTTTCAAAGGTTTTTCTAAAAGAGGTTTGCTTAGAATGTATCTATCTTATCGATTCAAGTGGGATTCAAATCAGTGACACCTTTATGAACCCAAGTTTAACAAAATCACCGGATGATTCCTTCACTCCTTGTCCATTAGGATTTAATCATTTGAATAAATTATATTTTAAAGGTGCTATCAATCATTCAGGAACCTTATATGAATCCCATGAGTACATATCATCTGCAACCGGCGGATTATGTAAGACCTATTCTATTCAAATCACAAAAGAGAACCTCACTTATGTTCTATGTGTTGATATGTCCTGCATAAAGTCATAAAAATCATTTAGACCTAACTTCACGAACTTTATAGCACCAAACCTTAGAGAAGAAACGGTATATTTTAATTTTTGTATATCAATTCGTCCTTATGTGAATATGATATAGTAAAACGAAAACTGTGAGTTCATAT
>JAEWHR010000093.1 GCA_023387655.1 Bacillota bacterium | reverse complement strand
GAGCTACATCATGGTAGTTTGGAAGCTAAGAAGCAAGGGGATAATCTAATATTCAAGATAAAGTTACATAAAGCATAGCTACTTCCGGCTATGCTTTATTGTATTTTATGAAGGGACTATGCTCAGTACATTCTTAGTTGAAAAAAGATTAAGAGTACCTATTGACAAATATCTCCTACAATTGTATGATGTCAATATAATACAATTGTAGGAGATGGTGATTTGAGCAAAAAAATTGTGAAACTACCAGATACAGAATTAGAGATAATGAAAGAGATTTGGCAGAATGATACGCCGATTTCAACAGCTCAACTTAAGAAACTTTTAGATGAAAAAAGGCCTTGGAACGTAAGTGCCTTATTAACGTTGCTTAATAGACTGATTAACAGAGGATTTCTTAAAAGCTATAAACAAGGCAAACATCGTTATTATGAAGTGCTAATTAATGAACAAGATTATGTAGCAAGGGAAAATGAAACTTTTTTAGAAAAACTAAATGGTAATTCAATTACTCGCTTTGTAACCAGTCTTTATCAAAGTAAAGCAATTACAGATGAAGATTTAGAAGAATTAGCAGCGTTTATTGAAGAAAAAGCCAGGGGGGGAAAATCATGATTGGAAATATTTTCACCTCTATCATAGAAATCTCCATAGCTTCATCTTTTATTATAGTTATCTTGTTGATTATTTCACCATATATAAACAAAGTATACATAACAAAATGGAGATATCTATTATGGCTTATCTTAACCATACGCCTTATTATTCCATTTAACATTACACTTCCTACTACACCAGTCAATTTTAAAATACCTTCCGATTCGATTTTGGTCAATCAACCAAATAATATCCAGACTAATGTAAAATCAACAAAACTGAATGAATTACAATCACCTATTATAACAGAAGAAAACCGTAGTTATGCTTTATTTGATATTATTTCATATATTTGGATATTGGGTGTATCCGTATTTATATTACATACATTCCTAATGTATGGCTTGTTTCATCAAAAGATGAAACAAAAAAGTGTTATTATAACGGACGATAATATTATTTTAAAAGTTAATCGTATCTGCCGTGAATTAGGAATTAATAAGAACCCAAGAATTTGTCAATGTAAAAGTGCTTGTAGTCCTATGATGTATGGTTTTATAAAACCTACATTGATTTTATCGGATGGAGATTTTAAGGATTATGATTTAGAAGTTATTTTAATGCATGAGCTTGTTCATTATAAGAGACATGACCTTTGGTTTAAGTTTTTACTATTCATAGCAAATGCAATCCATTGGTTTAATCCATTCGTTTATTTTATGGTTAAGTCTGCGCATTCCGACATAGAGTTTTACTGCGACGAGGAGGTTATTAAGAATTTTGATCTTAATTCTAGAAAACTGTATAGTCAAGCTATTTTAAGTTCCATGAAAAAAGAGAGGTCTAATGATGTTGTTTTATCAACACAATTTAAAGGAGATAAGAAGATGATGAAAAATAGATTCTCCAATATATTAAATACTACAAAGAAAAGAAAAGGTACTGTTGCTTTATGTATCTTAACTGTTCTAATCCTTGCCAGCGGGTTGTTTGTAGCCTGCAAGCAGACCCAAACAACAGATAAAAATCTAGAAGATAATAATGCCAAGGAGATCACCCAAAAAGTCGATGAGCCTAAAAAAGATGATACAAAGAACAATATTACGGAAGAGGTAGGTACTATTTTATATGATTTTGATAAACTGGGCTTGTCTATTGAATTTCCTGAAAATTGGAAGGACTTAGTTGGTATCAATGAAAACTACGTAGAGTATAGTGCAGATGGTGGAGCTGGAATCGAGGTATATCATAAGGCAACCAAAGAGGTGCAAGCAGAGAAAGGAACACTTTTTTATATAGAGCGATGGCTTGGAACTTTTACTGAGAATGCCCCCCCAGTGAAAGAGGGTAACAGTAGTGTTGTTCTTAAAACGGATAAGTACACCTATATACTGCGCACCCCAAGTGATACTCAGTGGAATGAAAAAGATGATGATATGGCTGTATCTTATAAAAAGTTAAGTGAACAGCTAGATGTTATCAAATCAAGTGTAAAAGGTGTTAATAATCCAGTTTCTATACCAAATGCCGGATATCAAACAGAAGCAGAATTTTTAAGCAGTCCAGATGGCAAATTATTTAGAACAACTGCATATGGAGCTGCGAGGGCAGTACTCAGCGGAGATGTTAATGAATTGGAAAAATATTTGATAAACCCAAGTGATGCTAAAAAATTTGTTGAGTATTTTTCTTCTTATCAATCCAAGGATTTGATTAAATTCCAATCAAAATTTATATTGGATGCCATAAAGTCTGATGATATAATAGAAGAGACTTCCTATGAGTTTCTGCCGTTAGGAGACGATTCCAATTCATATATAACTATGGCGTTAAAAAAAGTTAATGGTGAATGGAAAATAGATTGGCTTGCAAACGAGAAATAATAGAATCGATATAAAATGAGTGGGCTGTACAATTCTATTTTGTAACAGCCCCATCTTTTTGAGAAGAAGGGAAAGAGATGACAAAAGAAGCAATACAACAAATTTTATCAATATTAGATCAGGAATATGGTATCACCAAGAAAGAATTCTTACACTATGAAGATTGGCAACTTTTACTTGCAATCATGCTAAGTGCGCAAAGTACAGATAAACAAGTGTACGAGGTGTTACCAGGTTTATGGAATAGATTTTCTTCTATCATACAAATGGCGGAAGCACCAGTAGAAGAAATAGAAGATTATATTAGAACAATTGGATTATATAAGAGTAAAGCTAAAAACATGAAGCAATGCTGTAAGCAAATTATTGAGGAGTATGGTGGTAAAGTCCCTACAACCATAGATGAATTAGTAAAGTTGTCTGGAGTTGGAAGAAAATCTGCAACTTTATTCTTAGCGGATGCCTATGGTATACCAGGAGTAACGGTGGATACCCATGTATTAAGAATTGCAAAAAGGCTTGGCTGGGCAGAAGGTAATAATCCGGTAAAGGTGGAGCAAGAGCTCATGCAAGTACTACCGAAAGATAATTGGAATCGTATCAATTTTCAGTTGATTTATCATGGACGGAGTGTCTGTACAGCAAGAAAATGCTTTTGTGATCGTTGTCAATTGAATGAATGGTGTGAATGGAAATCCAGACGATAAATACTACAAGCTGGTAGAAGAATATTTGAAACACAATAATTGAGACTTAATAAATAATAAGAAACAAGAAAGAGAACGCTTATGGAGTTTTCTTTGTAAAAATTATGCAGTCAGTCTTTTAAAGTCTGGCTGCATTGTTGTATGATAGAAGAAAATACCCGACATAAGATTATTTCAAAAGTCGGGATAGATACCTTTTAGTCTGATATGATTGGAGCATGATGATGGACCTAATAACTGAATTAAACCTTGCAATTGAATATATGGAAGAAAACCTAATGGATCAGATGGCTTTAGAGGATGTTGCCAGCGTAACTTCTTATTCCTCCTATCACTTTCAGCGCATATTTAACTATATCACTGGAATTCCTCTTTCTGAGTACATACGAAGGCGTAAGCTGTCATTAGCAGTATTTGATCTTCAGAATGGAGAGAAGGTAATCGATGTTGCTATGAAATACGGCTATAACAGCTCAGATAGTTTTACGCGCGCATTTACGAAACAGCACGATGTGACTCCGAGTCAAATGAAGAAGGAGGCTATGAATTTCAACATTTATCCGCCTATGACATTTCAGCTTACTGTGAAAGGGGCGGAAAAGATGACCTGTCGTATTGAAACTAAGAAAGCGTTTAATATGTTTGGGACTTATATAGAAATTGATGAGAATGAAAATACAGCACAGGAAGCAGTCGCATCGTTCTTAAAAAGGTGTGTTGATGACAATACCTATTCTGAAATGAACACAATCTTTGGATATGATAAAGACACGTTGCTTCATTCGGCTATTTTTGATCATAGGGAAAATAAGTTTAAGTATATGCTGTGTCAATATATGAGAGATGGTATCTACGTATCGGATCAATACATGAGATTACATATACCAGCTGGGCAATGGGCGATTTTTTCTACCAATTATTGTGATGTATCTGATTTATGGAAAAGGATTTATTCGGAATGGCTTCCAAACTCCGGTTATGAATTAATAAATAGTACTGCATTTGAGATGTATTACGGTAATCGAAGAAAAGGAGAAAAGCGAGGCGAGATTTGGATACCCATCAAACATAAGACAACCGTACCTAATAAGATTGCACAGGGTAAATTACGGTGTCGTAAGTTGGAGGATGATGAAATGTGTGGAAGATTTAAGGTGTTAGATTTTATTTATGAAGAACAATGGAAGGCTCCATTATACCAACTTTGGGAGGCTGTGAATAAAAAATATCCGGAGGGAATTTATTGGAGCTATGACCCTAGGAGTAATGAGGGGAAACATGTATTTTTATGCTTGGATGATAACAATAAAGTCATTGGAAAAGGTCATGCTATGGTTTTTGAAAATCAGGAGGATGATGCACCAGGGTATGCGGAGCACCGAATTTTTATCCATTATAGAGTGCTACCTGAGTATGAACAAGAAGAACAGGTACTTGATTTACTATATGGAGCTGTTTTTAACCGTGCCCTAGAACTTAGGAAGGGATTAAGTAATCGCGCGTGCCAGTTGTGTATTGGTAATTATGATATGGAAGAAGTTTATAATGCGCATATTCAGAAAAAAGGATGGCCAGAGCATGGAAGTATATATCATCTAACAGCACCAACGAAAGTAACGACTCACTATAGGGAAGAGAACGTAGATGATATCACATTTAAAGAGTTTGATTTAGCCAAACCGCATGTTTTAACTAACTTAGTTACGAATGATCAGATTTGCTTTAGGAATAGTATTTCAGGCATTGATACCTATCAAAACATTACAGATAACGATTATATTGCTTATGGTGCATTTGCTGATAACGATAGGGGAGAAGAAATCATTATTGGTTCTGTTATCGTTGAAATCGATGAAAAATATACACCGGAGATTGTTAGTGTAATGGTTCTACCAGAGTATCGAAGAAAGCATATTGCTGCTATTATGTTGGAATACGTATTAGATGAACTAAATAAAAAAGGAAAAGAAAAGGTATGGCTTGTTACCCCATGTGATAATGACTCAGCTATATTGATGTATCAAAAACTTGGTTTTTCAATTGAATCCCATGAAAAAAGGTATATGAAGTATATATAGATGAGAAGATAAGGATGATATCTGCTATAAGCAGAAAACATCCTTATCAAGGAAAATTCATTAATAGTAACTGAATTTGTTTTAGACCAATATAGTATGGTATTAGATATTGATACATATAAGTATGTTATCACGAATCAATCAGAGTATGTTATCAGAAATTAATACAAATATTGACACAACAGGGTAATTATGTTAATGTATAATGAAATATACGTAAAGAGAGGCATTCCAATGAAGCGTTGTCTGTGATCGAAACAACTAAATAATTGTTTAAAACCATGCTATATACATGGTTAATTGTTGTGGAAAATCGTAGACACATAAATTACATTGCTTTAGGGAAACTTTAAAAATCGTGTATGATATAGTAACTTACAGTTAAAATCTGTTAGGTGAATCATATACTTTATTTCTGCATGTATTTATATGTTTATTAGACCTTTTCCAAACATGGAAAAGGTTTTTTTATTATTAGTTGATAGGAGAATGAAGATATGGTTTATCAGATGAAGAATGCAATAATAGGATATCCAGGAAACAGATTATTAGAGGGTGTTTCTATGGAAATTAAAAATACAGAAAAGATTGCAATTGTAGGAAGAAATGGTTGTGGGAAAACAACCTTACTAAAAGTGATTGCAGGTAAACTTGAGGTAGATAATTTAGATAGTGATGAAGAGTTCTTCATACAAGCAGATGGAGAACCTAGTATTGGATATTTGGAGCAGATAAGTTTTGAAAAAGAAACCATTACAGTTAGAGAAGAACTACAAAAAGTGTATGAGAAAATTTTTGCTTTACGAGACAGGATGAGCGAGTTAACGAGACTTATGGAAGTTGAGGCGAGTGATAAATTACTGGAACAATATGCGAAAGCCTCTGATCACTTTGAAAGACTTGGTGGTTATACCTATCAATATGAGATGGAGCAGATTTTTACGAAATTTGGTTTTGAACTATCAGATTTAGACCGTCAAATTCTAACTTTTTCAGGTGGACAAAAGACCAGAATCGCATTTGTGAAATTACTTCTTAGTAAGCCAGATATTATGTTGCTTGATGAGCCAACCAATCACCTTGATATGCCAATGATTGAATGGTTGGAAGGATATCTAAAAAAGTATAATCATGCCGTGGTTATTGTTTCTCATGATCGTATGTTCTTAGATAGAATTGTGGATGTTACTTATGAGATTGAGCACAAAAAAATGAAACGATATCCTGGTAATTATACCGCATTTTTAGAACGCAAGCATCTCGATTACGAGAAACTATGTAAAGATTATGAAGCCCAGCAAGAAGAAATTAAAAGATTAACAGTATTTATTGAAAAATGGAAGAATACACCAACCAAGGTATCTATGACACGTTCTAAACAAATGCAGATTGAACATATGGTGAAAATTCCAAAACCAATGCGTTTTGATACAAGAGCTATGCATGCAAAGCTTCAGCCAAACAAAGAATCTGGTAAAGAAGTTCTGATGGTGAAAGAATTAAAGATAGGCTATGAAGATGTGCTAGCTAGTGTTTCTCTTGATTTAAAAAAGGGGCAAAAGCTTGCAGTGATTGGTGAGAATGGGAAGGGAAAATCAACCTTATTAAAGTCAATTGTTGGACAGATAGAAGTACTTGGAGGAACGTTTAAGTTTGGAAGAGATGTAGACAGAGTTTATTTTGATCAGGAACTTCTAAATCTAGATGAGAGTAAAAACGTGATTGATGAGTTTTGGGATGCATATGAAACCCTAACACAAACAGAAGTAAGAACCATATTGGGAAATTTCTTATTTACTGGTGATGATGTATTTCAACCTTTAAGTCAGCTTTCGGGAGGAGAGAAAGTTCGACTTTCACTGGCAAAGTTAATGAAACGCCAGGCGAATCTTATGATTCTTGATGAACCAACCAATCATTTGGATATGATAGGAAAAGAAATGCTAGAAACGATGCTAAAAAGCTATCAGGGAACTCTTCTTTTTGTATCCCATGATCGTTATTTTGTACGTAATGTGGCGGATAGTCTACTTATTTTTGAGAATGGTGAGGTCAATTATTATCCATATGGTTATGAGGAATATCATGAGAGAAAAGAAAAGAATTTATTAAGCAACACAGTCAATTTAAGAAATGATAGGAGAGAAGAATTATCAGAGAACGAAGCTTGTGAAGAAAAAACAATGACAGCTGATCAGAGATTTTATCTTAGTGGGAAGGAAAAAGCAAAGCGAGAACGGAGATTAGTTCAAGTTGAAAATGAAATATCTGATATAGAAGAAAAAATCAACAAACTAAAACTAAAGTTCAGCGATTCTGAAATAGCTACGGATTATCAAAAGCTTAGCGAACTTCAAGAAAATATTAATAAAGAAGAGCAGATTTTAAATGATTTGCTGATGGAGTGGTCTGGTTTAGTTTAATTTAACCACATTAGGGAAGTCCCCCGCTTTTGTAAGCGGGGATAATGACTTGCCTGTAGCAGGAGTTCAAGCTCCTGCTAAAATGCTACGTAGTGGCAATGAGGTTATGAGCTGGTAGCGTAAGCGGATTGCGAATATCTGCTTTGACTAAGAGAGAGAAAATCTAATAGTATGTATAGGATGATTTATTATTAAGGGGAGAAGAGACAAGTGAAGAGAACAGAAGAACGTAAAAAAAACAGCAACACAAAAGGAGAAAGCCTACTTGAGCCTGTAAAACGGTATTGGTATTTATTTATGATTTATATTGTTATGTCCTATATCTTGACACAGGTAGTTGTGAGTGGAAGCAGGCGGATTGCTAGTGCTACAGATAATTTGTTTGCAGGAGAACAGATTATCTTGTCGGAATTAATCATGCCATTTTTATTACTTACGGCTATCGGTACTTTGGCAGCCTTTATGAAAAGTATCATGAAGAATACTTTTAGTATCAATGTACAAACAGCAATCAAGAATATGACAACGAAAAAGCTGGTTCGTTTACAGTACAGCTATTTTGATCAGACAGGGACCGGAACCCTTATGAACAAATTGATAGCTGATGTATACCAGGTGGAGGGGCTATTTTCAGAAGTGATTCCAGAGTTTATCGTGGGATTAATCACGATTCTTACGGTGAGTATTTATATCTTTACTATGAATGCTAAACTGTTTTTGGTGACTGTTATAAGCTATCCATTGCTTTTGTGGTTAGCGAATATTCTTTCAAAGAAGATGGGAAAGTTAACAGGAAATCGAAGGATGCTATACGATGATCTAGAGAATACGGCACTAGATGCATTTAATGGGATGATAGTAGGGAGAAGTTATAATTTATACATAGAAATAGAAAAACGAATTCATAATGTGGTATATGAAATTCTTGAGAATGAATATACAAGAACTAAAATAGGTGCCATTTCTCAGATGTTAGGAAACATCATTCGTTGGATTCCAAGGATTATTTGTTATCTTTTTGCTCTATATGAAGTTTTAAATGGAAGCTTGACAGTAGGATCATTGCTTGCATTTGTTATGCTTTTAGATCAGATTGTACATCCATTTGGCGAGATTCCGGGAATCATCAATGCAATTAGGGAGCAGTGGATTTCATTTCAAAGAATTGATGAGATAATAAAAGAGCCAGATGAAGTAAGTGGAACGGGTGTCTTTTCACCGGTTTCAGGAGAACCTATCATTGAGCTTGCGAATATTGATTTTTCATACGATGGAGAACGTAGAATTTTTCAAAACCTAAATATGAGAATTGAACATGGTAAGCAAGTAGCTTTCGTAGGTGCATCCGGTGGAGGTAAGTCAACAATATTTAGAATTTTATGTGGTTTTTATCTTCCAAAGAATGGTACATATCAATTATACGGTCATACGTATGAAGAATGGGATGTTAAAGCGTTAAGAAGTCAGATGGCGTTGGTATCCCAAAATGTATTTTTATTTTCAGGATCTATTGCTGAAAATATTGCTTATGGTAGGGAAGGATCAACTAGAGAGGAAGTAATAAGTGCCAGTAAAAACGCGAATATCCATGACTTTATTATGGGACTTCCGAATGGATATGATACGCAAGTAGGAGAACGAGGGGCAAAATTGTCTGGTGGACAACGACAACGGATATCGATTGCAAGGGCCTTCTTAAAAGACGCTCCTATCTTATTACTAGATGAGCCTACTTCTGCCGTAGATGTGGAGACAGAAAAACTGATTCAAGAAGCCCTTGATAGAATCTCAGTTGGTAAAACGGTGCTTACAATTGCGCACAGATTAAGTACCATTGAACATGCTGATGTTATATTTGTTTTCGATCAAGGAAGAATTGTAGAAAGTGGGACACATAAGGAATTGCTTGCTAACGGTATTGTATATCAAAGTTTGTATCGGAAAGAAAATGAAGTGGCAAACGAGGAATACAAAAGAAATCACAAGGGCAAGAAGGAGAAGGAAGAACAGATGCAAGGAACGTATCAGGGGGTGGCAGCATATGAGCATCAGTGATCAGCTTATCTATGAGTGTTGTAATGAAGGAAAAGAAAGCAGGACGAATGGAAAAGTGTTATTGCGGTTATTAAAGATGATGAAAGGTGGATTTTTCATTTATTTAGTGTCCATTGTCGCAATGAGTTTATCTATGTCTGGATTTAGTATAATCATTGCTTTTTTACTTAAAAATATTATTCAGATGGCACAGACAGGATCCTATGAAGGACTATTATCTATGGTACTTCTTAATATAGCACAGGGCTTAGGAGCTCTTTTGGTTTACTCAGTAAGCTTTTACAACTATACGATTCAAGCAAAAAAAGGTTGCGCAAATCTGCAAAAAGCTATGCTTAATAAGGCTATGCGTTTACCATTTCACTATTATGAGAATACACACAGCGGTGAATTTATGTCTAAGCTGATGTATGACTGTGGGAGGACAGAGGACGTATATGGTTCACGCTTTCGACGAATTTTAATGCCATGTCTAATGGTTATCTTCTATTTGGTACCAATGTTTTCGTTAAGCTGGCAAGTTACATCCTGCTTACTTTCCGTGAGTGTCGTTACGTTAATAGTGAATGGGTTATTTTTAAAACCAATGAAAAAAGTCAGTAAAGAACTGTCAGATTCCCATACGTCGCTAACTGAACGACTGTCTAATATTTTATCGGGAATGGATCTTGTTAAAATATTTTCCTTAGATAAAAAGTTAGTAGATCAATATGTTGAGGATAATGATAGATTTAAAATAGGGCAAAAAAAGATGAATCTGTTATCCGCTGGTCTTGAAAGCCTGAATGAATGCTTTAATTTACTTAGTTCGCTGGTATTCATTGCACTCTCTATCTTTTTTGTTAGCTTGGGAATAACAACAATAGATAAGCTGGCGGCCATCTATCTTATGTATGGTTCTATGAGTTGGAATTTTTTACAGATTGGTATTTATATACCGTCGATGGCGAACTCTTTGACCAATGGACAGAAAGTTTTTGATTTCTTAGATTCTAAGGAGGAACCAGTAAATTATACCAAGGTAGGTAAATCTGTTGGGAATGGTTTTATTGAAATGGAGGATGTGGATTTTTCTTATGAGGAAGGTATGCCAGTATTAAAAGGATTTAATTTACACATTGAAAAAGGTAGTACAGTGGCGTTAAAGGGCGAGTCTGGCAAGGGAAAGAGTACAGTTGCAAAGATTTTGCTTGGTTTCTATCCGATTCAGAAGGGAAATATAAGCATAGATGGCAGGCCATTTAGTGAGATGTCGCTAAGCGAAATCCGAAGTATGATTGGCTATGTACCACAAGAACCCTACCTATATGACGTAAGTATTGCAGAGAATATAGGATATGGTAAGCCAGGTGCAACGATGGAAGAAATCTATGAGGCTGCAAAAGCAGCAAATGCACATGATTTTATCATAAATCAAGAAAAAGGTTATGAAACAAAAGCCGGTGAACGAGGGAATAAGCTATCTGGTGGTGAAAAGCAAAGAATTGCAATTGCTAGAGCAATTCTTAAGAATGCGCCAGTTTTGATTCTTGACGAGGCAACCTCAGCCCTTGATAATGAGTCAGAGAGATTGGTGAACGAAGCCTTAGAGCGTTTGATGATTGGAAGAACCATAATCATGATTGCGCATAGGGAGTCAACTCTGAAACGAGCAGATGTAATATTAGAGATTTAGGGGAAATCTTATATTTAATTATATATAAATCGATTTAGTTTCTTTTCTTTAACCTTGGTTTTTTGTACCAATGTTTGGATATATTGCAGCATGCTTTGCTAGCCCAGTTGCTTGGATTATAGCGGATATGATCTTGATTCCTGCTTATCTTTTAGTTATTAGAAAATTAAAAAGAGATAATGTTATTTCAACGAAATTTGTGGTATAGAGATATATATATTTATTCTTTTGTATATTTAGATTTTTATAAAAATGCATATCAAGAAACTAACATTTTAGTTGTTTTCTTGATATGCCATTTTTATGCTTAACCTATCGTAATTGACAAAATTAGGTTTAATTTTATATTGATTTCTCTGTATTATTCTTTGTATTTTTATTAAATTTGTGGTTTGCTGAAGATGGAAATTCATCTCCACTCACATAATCTTTGGTAGGATTATCATTGCTTTTATGGCTAATTATTGAATTTCCATTTCCTTTTCCTGCATTTTTTTTATTACTAGCATTTAGATCTTTGTTGTTCATAATATTACCCCGTTTCTTATTTTCATTTAGACGAAACTTTATATACAAGCATATTGTTTGCCAATCCAGTGGAAGTATACTTTATAATGATAATTGTTGACGAGCCTACGGCAGTGCTAGATCCAGTATTTGGCTATCTTAGAGGGTATTCCAATGAAGTTTTATTAGGAAATAAAATCACTTTAAGTATAGCTGTATTATTCTTACTACTCACAGTTCAACGAATATCTAAAAATAGGGAGCACTTTATTAAGAACTGCTAATAGTTGGAACAAGAAAGGAGCGTCATAAAACGCTCCTTTCATTACAATTCATACGTCAGTATTAACCATAAAAAACTAAACCTTCAAATATTTCTACTGCAGGAACTGCTCTGCCATCAGGTAATAAGCAATTGTTTACATCATCTTTGGTCTTTAGCCATCCAAAGTTTCCACTCTTAATGTCTTTTATATAGACCCACTCTTTTAAATCACTTCCTACGATGATTACTTCATTTCCGGCGGTGAGTGTAATACCTAAAGTATTCTCATTGTTATCTTCATATAATGTAATGTCTTGAAGGACTTTAACTGTATTTCCTTGTGGGTAAAGATCTTGTTCTATTTGTTTTATAAGTCCATTCTCTAACTTAAAATAAAAAGGTACCCTGAAGCTTTGGATATGGTATGATTCACATAATGCAGTAAAACCATCTTTATTGAGACTATAATCATAGGATGGAATTTCACCAGCATAGGTTAATTCCTTTCCATTATAGAGATAAATGCGTAAAGATGGATCGGCACTTGGTC
>JAEWHR010000185.1 GCA_023387655.1 Bacillota bacterium | reverse complement strand
TCCTTTTTTATGTGGCGGCAGCTAAAAAGATGGGTCGTAATTTTAATCTGTGCTTTCCTTATCCTAGACTGTATTCCTTCCTATCAAAATGTTTATTTTCCGAAAGAGGAGAGGGTTTTAGATGCTGTAAAGGCTCTGGATGAAAAAGCAGAGAGAACATTAATATCTAAAGCTAAAGAAATAACAAAACAAAGGATGGTTCTATTAGATCTTAGTAGTTATGAGGCATTTGCTCCATATTATATCTCAAGAGTTGGTAAGCATGTGGATTATACCTTTGGTGCTGGATGGGAAGGTGCAAATACCGCTTCGAATATTGTTGCCTTAAACAGTTCTGTAGAAAACGGTTGGTATGTGTATCTGTTTGATCGCTCGTTAGAGCTTGGTAATGATACAGTATTGGTACCAATTTCCTCGTTAAAGCGTGGAATAAGTGACGTGGAGAAGTTAAAAGAAGCTGCAAATCTTTTTGGATTTGAGTTAATTGAGTCTACGGAGGAAACCTTACTATTTCATAAGGATACAATTGATAGTTTTGGTGTTATTACAGAATACGAGAATATTGCAATCGGTTCTTCTGCAGATAGTATTGCGAGAATCTATCCAAGTTTTAAAGAATCGCGAGCTTCAGACCTCAATGATTATACGTTTGAAGAACTTATGGGATATAAAAACATATATCTTTCTGGATTCACCTATAAGAATAAAGAAAAAGCAGAAGATATGTTACTTAAACTAGCAGAGGCTGGTGTTAATATTTACATTGATATGAGTAGTTTACCAGAAGATAAAGCGAAGAAAGAGATGGAATTTTTAGGTGTAACTGCTAGAACCATTTCTTTTGAGGATACCTATCCTACGTTTTATTATTTTTCAGAACCATACACTAGTCTAGAATTTCCAGAGGAGTTAAGTGATTGGAATACAGTATATCTTGATGGACTAGATAATGTAGAAGGTTTCAGTGATATGGCAAACAAAGAGTTACCTTTTATTGGAACTACAGAGAATAACAATATCCACTTTATTGGATTAAATATTATTTATTATTTAGAAATAACAAATGATTCTGTCATTGATGGGTTAATAGATAACATCTTCTCCATGGATGGAAATCAAGTTCCTAAGAGAGAACTTGTACCGATTTCTATAGAAAAAAATATTAACCAATTAAGGATTATATCCGATTATGATAATGTGAATACGACATTAGCTCATATTGATATTTTTAATAGCGATCAATCCTATACGATTGACCATGGGTTACTTGTGGTAGGAAAGGGTACGACGGTGATCCATATGAAGTACCCATACTTAATACCAGGTCTTGTAGTGAGTTTCTCAGGAGTTATTCTAATGTTAATTATATACTGGAATCTACAAAAAGCGAAAAAGAGAGGAGGAGTAGTGGATGAAAAATAAAGGAGTAATAAAAGCAAAAATTTGCTTATTTATTATGTTATTAGTTGTTTTATCAGTTAATTTTTCTACTACTAAAGTTTATGCAAATGATACATTAAGTGCTGGATTTTCCTTGGGACGGTCTAACATGATTTCCATAGACGGATACTATGATGATTGGGAGGATAAGCCAATCTCTCATATTACTTATGGATCTTACAATGGAGAAAGTGTTCATGATGTGTCTTTAATCAAAGATGATGATTATATTTATATTTATGTAAAGTTACATGAAACCTACACAAATCATCATATGCCACTTTATGCAATTAATCTAAGCATTAACGGAAGGGCATGTGAGATGTATATCGCCCATGCTAATGCGCAGGGAACAACGGATTGGTCCAATCCTGTAAATTTACAAAATGGTATTAATAATAATTTGCATCCATTTACTTATTATCCAAATTACTCGTTAGGGGATGCTGCCATAACAGTTTCTGATGGCAATCCAAATGATCGGATGGAAATACGTGTTAGTATTGATAAATTAGAGCAGGTAATGGGATTAGCTCATGGCTCTATTAATAATGGTTCTATTATATCTTTGAACTTACCAAATCTAGGAAGTGAAACCATTCAACTTATGGGTACTTCTACGGGGGCTATGGTAGGTGTTGCATTATGTGTGATTACAGTGGTTGGTGTACAAATTATCAGAAGAAGAAAGAGGATAGCTTAAAATGAATTGGTTGGTAATCGTGGGTGTTATTGTTTGGCTTTATATACTCACAGTTTTCCGAAGAGGTAAATTGTATTACTTTCAATTTATATGGGGTAGTGTTGGTCTCTTTATTTTCATGTGTATTTTTGTACAACCAAGGGTTACAGAAGCGTTAAAGCAACTAGTAGCTACTGTTGTCGGTATGATTGGTTCTAGAGTGTCCATATGCGAAGCATATTATGAATATAATATTATCTTTATTCCTCAGATGAAAATCATTTCTTCGGTGTCTCTTTATATAGATTATGAATGTTCTGGTATCATTGAAATGATGGCATTTGTATCTATGTTAGCGTTTTACCAGGTGTATGACGTGGGACAGCGAGTGATTGTAGCTTTAATAGGATGTGTAAGTATCTTCTTTTTTAATGTGATTCGCATACTTACGATATGTGTCATTGTATATCAGTTTGGAAGTGGTTCATACTATATTGCACATACGATTATTGGAAGATTGGTTTTTTATGCATTATCGATTGCGTTGTACTATTTTGTGTTTACAAAGCAGCAGATTGTAAAGCAAAAGATAGGAGGTTTCCGTTATGCTGAACATACTGGAAAAGATGTCTAGTCAGATTATTTTTTGGTCCGCTTGGATTATCATACCTCTTATTATGGAGATTATTCCTTCTCTTTTGGGATTTCTTGTTTTACTTCGTAAGAGAATCAGATACAGTGCTGATCCTGAATTATTGTATTATCCAGAAATTTCAATTATTATTCCAGTCTATAATTCTGCTAATACCTTAGAGATGTGTATTAATTCTATAGTAGAATCGGATTATCCAATTGATAAGATTGGTATTTTATTGGTGAATAACGGAAGTAAGGATAATAGTTTTGATATATATAAAAGCTATCAAGAGCAGCATCCTGAGATTAACATGAAGTGGATGAACTCAAAGCAAGGAAAGTCTAAAGCATTAAATATGGCCCTTTTTAATAGTAAAGGGAAATATATTATTCATATTGATAGTGATGGAATCCTGCATGCCAATGCACTTACTAATCTTGTAAAGCGATTTGAGGCACATTCGAGTATTCATTGTATGACAGGAACAATACTGACAAATCCAGACAGTATCAATAACACACAAAAATTTTCTAAACGATTTATGCAAAAAATAGAGTTTTATGAATATGCACAAGCTTTTTTAGCAGGTAGAAATTTCGAAGCAGAGTGGGATAATATATTTACCATGTCTGGTGCATTCTCTGCCTTTCGTAAATCGACCATTCTTAAAACACAATTATATAATACAGAAACAGTTTGTGAAGATACACACATTACATTTCAAGTAAGAAAATTACTAAAGAAGAGAATAGATATTTGTGAAAATGCAATCTTTTTTGTGGAACCTATAGAAAGCATGGATACCTTATATGTGCAAAGACAGCGTTGGCAAAGAGGGGAATTAGAAGTGGCACATATGTTTCCAGAAAAAAGAAAATTTTCTTTAGGCTTTATGACAAGGTTACTATTATATGATCATACTTTTGCTTTTCCACGTATGATTTGGTACTTTGCTTTGATTTGCCTTACCTTTATGAATTATCCATTTTCTTTTATTGTCCGTTCTGTAGTTTTAATTTATGCCTTATATTGTATTTCAACGTTTTTATCTTACCTAAACATCTGTAGTTATTTGAAGTGGGATAAGGACTTACGTCGTTTTTATGCTAAAAAAATCATATTGATATTTTGCCTTCCGGTTTTTAATTTTATTGTGTATTGGTTTCGAATGGCGGGTATCATAAATAGTATTAAGATACAAAGTCAATGGAAAACAAAGTCCTTTCAAGAGGAATACGGTACCTGCAAACAAATAATAAAGAATGATTTTAAGGTGATAGGAGTTGTCGCGAATAAAATTAGACAATATATTACAACTGAAAAATAATATAGGTGAAATGAATGGATCGAATAAAAAGTGCAAAATTTCAGAGTGTAATTATAATAGTTAATATCGTAGTAGGAGTTTTGCTACTCCTATTAATCAATTTAGAGATTAATAATACAATCGCTGTGAACAAGCAGGTTTATATAAATAATCAGAAAATCTTAATCAAACAAATCTTAGAACGAGCTATTCTAGAAGAAAAGCAAAGTGATAAAAATATTGAAGATGTGGTTTCGGATATTATTATAAGTGATTTCCCTACTTCATCAAGTTATTATGCTATCTTTACAAAAGGTGATGAAATCCTTTTTATAAAGGACGATAATACAACGGAGTCTTTGAAAGGCCAAACACTTCCTGATTTATTTGATCAAGAATTAGCTACAGAAAAAGATACTACAAAATACCTGATAGCCAACTTACAACTTGATCTTGACGGTAATAGCTATTACTTCCTAACTTGCACAAAAGAGTCTTATTTCATCAAGAAAATAAATTTAGATAATATAGCTTTGTATACTCTTGTCTATTTTATATTGTATATGATACTGCAAATCATCACTACGGTGTTAGCTTTTTATATCATGAGAGAAGACAAAAGAACGATTGATGCCTTAAATGAGAAGGCTATTCATGAGCGAATGCTGATCGAAAAATTAGAATCGGAGAAGGCAGATAGATATGTAACTTCAGGAGAAAGTGGCCTATATTCTTTCTATCCAAAGGATATTGTAGAAGAAGTGATGAGACAATTAACGAAGGAAGAAAAAGAGAATTGTGTTCAAATTGACTTCATTATTGAGAATCTAAATATGGAGCATTTTGTTAGTATTCCGATTATCTTAGATCGAATTAAGATGAATCATAGTGTTGCGTGTTATTGGGGGGACAATGTATTTAAAGTACTCTCCTTTACTGATAAGGAAGAGAATATTCGAAGCTTTATTGATTTGTTTCTTAGAAAGTATCAAGAACAGTGCAAGGAAAAGATTGAAGACTTGAATATTATTGTCAGAAATTTAGATGACAAATAATTTCTGTTTTTGATAAACGTATAGTAGAACAAATCATGTTTGGAGGAGATATGAGATATAGTCAATATAAGTATAATTTTTATTTAAATGCGAGTCATTCCATTTATCTGGATGGAAAGAAGGGCACAAGTCATCCTCACACTTGGGAAATCTCCATATATGCAATTAATAAAAATGAAGTGTTCATGATGTTTACAGAGGTAGAAAAAAGAATCGAGGAATTTCTTAGTAAGTTCCAGGAAAAGTATATAAACGAATATGAACCATTTACTTCGCTAAATCCAACACTTGAAAATATAGCGCATTTTTTTCTAACAGAACTACAAAAGATATTAGATCCGCTTAATTGGGTAATATTTACCATAGAGATTAGTGAAACACCAACTAGATCTTATATTATTAGTACTTTAGATAACAATATAGAACAGGAAACTAAACGTAAAAATATTGCGATGCGAATTATTGAAGAGAGTAGAAAACATTCAAATAATTAAAA
>JAEWHR010000055.1 GCA_023387655.1 Bacillota bacterium | reverse complement strand
CTGTAACTCAACACGCTGGGAAAGACTACCCACATAATGTCCAAGATGAAGTTTACCAGTAGTACGGTCACCAGTTAAAATTCTCTTCTTTGCTTCACTCATGATTTTCCATCCTCTCAAATAAATAAAAAAATTTACATGCGTGATAACTTTCCTTAATGTAAGCGAGTGTATCACATCGGAGCACTTTTTTATAGTATGCATCAAAATAGAACAAAGTTGCTTCGCCTCTCTAAGCTCCGCGAATTAACAAATTCAGGGCGATGCCACTTTGTCGCGCCGAAGCGTTAGCGGAGTGCGCATCCCTCGGAGAGTTTTTAATTAATAGGAATTACTCGCGGAGTAATTTCCTATATTAAAAAAAGCTTCTGCCCCTACTCTTACAGGGACAAAAGCCTAAACTTCTGCGGTACCACCCAGATTGGTGCAAAGCACCCACTCTATCTGCAACACTTACTCATTGCAGTCCCATGAATAACGGTTGGGGTTCCGTCAACGTCTACTTCCTTACGGTTTCAAGTTGCCCTCACAAGTCCATTCAATAAGCTTTCGTTACTGTATTCCCACCTACAACAGCTCTCTGAAAACTTTACACTTACCTACTTCTCTTGCTCATCGGTTTGTCTTTTAAATGTAGTATATCGTCTGTATTTTCGTTTGTCAAGTTATGAGTATTTCCATAGAAAAAATAATTCTATAGGATTTTCTATTCAATGACATCGCTCATGGAATAAAGACCTGGACCTTTGCCTGCCAAATATTTTGCAGCTGTGATCGCTCCTTTACCAAAAATCGCTTTGGAATAAGCGGTATGCTTAAACTCAATCACTTCATCTGTACCTGCAAAGATAACTTCATGCTCACCAACGATATTTCCGCCACGTACTGTGCTAATACCGATTTCTTTCTTATCACGTTTCTCACGAACCTTAGAACGGTCATACATATAATGATATTCTTTGTTAAGAGCCTCATTAATCGCATCTGCAAGGGCAAGAGCTGTTCCGCTAGGCGCATCCACTTTTTGATTGTGGTGTTTTTCTACGATTTCAATATCAAAATCTGCTTTTGCAAGCACATTTGCTGCAACACTTACTAACTTTAGTAGTGTATTCACTCCCAATGACATATTGGCAGAGCGAAGGATTGCTACTTCCTTCGAAGCTTCCTCAATTTTCTTAATCTCCTCATCGGAGTAACCCGTTGTACATAATACCAAAGGAAGGTTTCGTTCTTTTGAAACTCGAAGCAACTCCTCTAAGCCCTTAGGCGAGGAAAAATCAATGACTGCATCTGCTGCAACCGTACACTCTTCCAGATTTTTAAATACCGGATATGAATTTCTTCCATCATCAAACACATCTACTCCGGCAACAATCTTCGCATTTTCATCTTGTGCAACCAAATTACTGATTACCTGTCCCATCCTTCCGTTGCAGCCAACCATTATTATCTCTGTCATGACTTCACCTTTCCTTTGTCAAAGTTATCTGTGTTAACAGGGAACCGTGATACACGATTCCCTGTTAATTATTCTCTCATAAAAAGATATTACTCATTTGTCTATGTTTATTTAATTAAACCAACTTTTCTCATTTCCTCAGAAAGAACCTTCGCATGAACATCTTCCATCTCTGTTAATGGTCTTCTTAAAGGTCCTACTTCAAATCCCATAAGATTTAATGCCTTCTTCACTGGTATTGGATTTACTTCGCTAAATAATGCATTAATCACTGGTAAATATTCTAACTGAAGGTCTAAGCTACCTTTGGTATCCCCTTCAAGGAATTTCGCTACTATATCATGGGTCTGTCTTGGTGCGATATTGGATAATACAGATACTACTCCACGACCACCTAAAGACATTACTGGCACGATGGACTCATCACATCCAGAATAGATATCAAGTCTTCCTTCGCATGCATGAGCAAGTTCTGCTACCTGAGCGATATTTCCGGAAGCTTCCTTCATTGCAACAATATTATCTACATTCTTAATCAAAGTTGCTACAGTGGCTGGAAGGATATTACATCCTGTTCTTGATGGAACATTATATAACATAACTGGCAAATCAATTGCTTTCGCAATTTCTGTAAAATGCTCCATTAAACCTTTTTGAGTTGCTTTATTATAATATGGAGTAACCAAAAGTACACCATCTGCACCTGCTGCCTGTGCTTCTTTTGATAAGTATATCGCTGTTTCTGTACAATTGGATCCAGTTCCAGCAATCACCGGTACTCTTTTCTTTGTGTGTGTGGCTGCAAAACGTATGCACTCGATATGTTCTTCATGTGTCAGAGTAGAAGATTCTCCTGTTGTACCACATATTATGATACTATCAGTTCCATTGTTAATTTGAAAATCAATAAGCTCTCCTAGCTTTTCGTAATTAACTTCTTTGTTTTCCTTAAACGGTGTAACAATAGCCACACCAGCACCAGTAAAAATTGCCATAATAGCACCTCCATGGAATAAATTGGCATAAAAAAAGCCGACGCGGAGTCGACACTAAAGAATTCTACTACATTACCAATGTGATACCCCTATCTCGTTCTAACTAGGATATGACTGATATATTCTTTAGGTAGCTCTCCATCAATACATGATGACAGTCCCATAGTTTTTCACCATACGACCAGCCTTACATACTTCAGGGGTATCTAAAGCTTCGGCATCTCATCCTTTCAACAACCCTCAACTATGCCTGACATATCCGATTGTTTACTGATAATTGATGCACCTCTACCAATTGTTTTTCAATTGTAAAACCATATTATCACCACAACCTCTTATTGTCAACCCAATCTTACACATATTTCTAAATTCTGAGCTTTGTCTCCAAACATTCCATCTCGTTTGTTATTATTATATTCCGAATACTAAAAAAGGGTGTTGATTTCAACACCCTTCTTGTTATTATGTTATATATGGTAAGCAGTGTTCCTTCTTGCGAATTAGTAAGCAAAAAGTCTCTAATTATTCTTCCTCATTATTTACATACTCGAGTTTGCTAACAGAAACTTCATATGCCACTCTCTTCTCAAAATCAGTTTCACCAGTCTTCTTCTGATACTCACGACTTTGAATTCTGCCCCATACCTGAATATGTCCGCCAACTTCGAAGCTTTCTGCAAATCTAGCATTTCTACCCCAGCAAATGCAAGGAATGTAATCAGACTTACCATATGGACGATTCACTGCAAGTAAGATATCTGCAATCTCTCTACCAAGTGGCGTCTTACGATATACTGGTGGTTTACAAACAAAACCATCCAAGAAAATGTAGTTTGGCTTAGAACCTTCGGCTTCTTCCTCGGTTACCTTAATCTCTCTTGCAAATACAGAAAGCACTAACCGATTCTTGCTGTCTTCATGACGATTATAGGAACGGAATTGTCCACTTACTTCTACGAACTTTCCTTTATAATTTCCTTTCACATCAATCAAACGCTCTGATACCATGACTGGTATTACATCATACGAGTTACTTAATCTTCCTACAAGTACCTCCAATAAATAGAAGCCTTCTCCAAAGACTTCATGGCTAAAAGTAAATTCACTAATTACCTCGCCTGCAACACTTACTTGATTGTTATCAAATACTTTATCTGTCATGCTGTATGACTCCCTTCTTTTCTTCTGGTTCGTTCAGATTTTCTCTACAACTAATTTGTATTCCAGCTGTCTTCATTATATAAGGAAAATATTTACAAATCAATCATTTTTGGTATTCAATTTTTGACATAATTCTTGCCAAAAGCACTCCCTCCCTTGTTCACGATACCAATTTCCTCATAATTACAGTTCTTTTGTGTACTGCTATCTCTACCCTTACAGTCTTTCCGTTGTTAGAACACAACCATTCCTCTAAAGCACCTCTAACCTCATAGAAACACTTTTATAACTTTGGTTATTTTGGAAATGTTTTACTTGTGAATTTTTACTAATTATACCCTAAATTGGTAGTTAAGACAAGTTATTTTTTTGTTAAGATTTGTATTATTTTTTCTTGAAAATAAGCAGAAAAATCCCTATATAAATCTGTCTTGTAAATAAGGTATATTTTCCATTACCTCTGAGTTAGTTATGTGGATAAAGGTCGTAAAATATACTTATACTTTAAAATAAATGTCACAATTTTATGAAATGTTCGTCCTAGGATAAAAAATGTCTTCCTTATTATATGTTTTAGAAAATATGATGATATGGAAAAAGCACATCGAAATAAGTTAAAACAAGAATTTTCTTGTAAATTCATGAAAATATGTTACAATACAAAAGTTGAACAGTGAACGACAAATGGATGGAACATAATAGAAAGAAGGTTTCCAAATGAATACGAAACGTGAAAATGTAAGAAATATCGCAATTATAGCCCATGTTGATCATGGTAAAACTACGCTTGTAGACGAGCTTTTAAAACAAAGCGGAGTATTTAGAAGCAACCAAGTGGTAGAAGACCGCGTTATGGACTCTGGTGACATAGAAAAAGAACGTGGTATTACTATTTTAGCTAAGAATACAGCAGTTACTTATAAAGATGTAAAAATTAACATCATTGATACTCCTGGCCATGCAGATTTTGGTGGTGAGGTAGAACGTGTTCTTAAGATGGTAAATGGTGTTGTCCTTGTAGTAGACGCTTTTGAAGGTGCCATGCCACAGACAAAATTCGTTCTAAAGAAAGCATTAGAACTTAACTTACCAGTAATCGTATGTATCAATAAAATCGACCGACCAGAAGCTAGACCTACTGAAGTTATTGATGAAGTTCTAGAACTTTTCATTGACTTAGATGCTAGTGAAGAACAGCTTGACTGCCCATTTGTCTTCGCTTCTGCAAAATCAGGAATTGCTATTCTTGAACTAAATGATACTCCAAAGAACATGGAGCCACTCTTTGAGACTATCCTTGAATACATTCCTGCTCCAGAAGGTGATCCAGAAGCTGGAACCCAAGTACTTATCAGTACCATCGACTATAACGAATATGTAGGTCGTATCGGTGTAGGTAAAGTAGATAATGGTGTACTTCGTGTGAATCAGGAAGTTGTTATTGTAAATGAACATGAACCTGATAAGTTTAGAAAAGTAAAAGTTAATAAACTCTATGAGTTTGAAGGTTTAAAAAAGGTAGAAGTAGCCGAAGCAGGTATTGGTTCTATCGTTGCTATCTCCGGAATCTCAGACATTCATATCGGAGATACCCTCTGCTCTCCTGATGCAGTAAAACCTATTCCATTCCAGAAGATCTCTGAGCCAACCATTGCAATGCACTTTATTGTAAATGATAGCCCACTTGCTGGACAGGAAGGTAAATTTGTAACATCAAGACACTTAAGAGAACGTCTTTTCCGTGAATTAAACACTGACGTCAGCCTTCGTGTAGAAGAAACAGATACGACAGAAAGCTATAAAGTATCTGGCCGTGGTGAACTTCACTTATCCGTATTAATCGAGAACATGCGCCGTGAAGGCTTTGAGTTTGCAGTTAGTAAAGCAGAAGTATTATATCACTATGATGAAGCTGGTAAAAAACTTGAGCCAATGGAAAGAGCCTACCTCGACGTTCCAGAAGAATTCTCTGGTACTGTAATTGAAAAATTAAGCCAAAGAAAAGGTGAACTCATCGGTATGTCCACTGCAAATGGTGGATACACTCGTCTCGAGTTCTCTATCCCTGCAAGAGGCTTGATTGGCTACCGTGGTGAGTTTATGACCGATACAAAAGGTAATGGTATCCTTAACACCTCTTTTGATGGCTATGGCCCATATAAGGGCGATATCCAGTACCGTAAACAAGGTAGCTTAATTGCCTTCGAATCCGGTGAAGCAATCACTTATGGTTTATACAACGCTCAAGAACGTGGTTCCCTATTTATCGGACCAGGTGAGAAAGTATATTCCGGTATGGTAATTGGTCAAAACGGTAAGTCAGAGGATATTGAGATCAATGTATGTAAGAGAAAACAGCTCAGCAACACTCGTTCCTCCAGTGCAGACGAAGCACTTCGTCTTACACCACCTCGCGTATTAAGCTTAGAGCAAGCGTTGGAATTTATCGATACTGATGAGTTGTTAGAGGTTACTCCAAAGAGCTTAAGAATTAGAAAGAAAATTCTTGATCCTACAATGAGAAAGAGAGCTAGTAGGGGTTAGGAGTTTAGAGCTTCGATTTGCAATTTAGGCTTTAGATTTAAGAACTTCGATTTAAGAACTTTAGTTTAAGAACTTTAGTTTAATAATTTAGATTCATTGATTATATAAGTTCTTAGTTGATATAATATGTTTATAAAACCCACTATTCTTTAATTAAGAGGAATAGTGGGTTTCTTATTTTTATTTTGGTCTTTATTCTTTGTTGTCCTAATGCCTGTAGGGAGAATATGTTTTGGATAAAAATATACTCCCAATCTGTAGATTCCCCACCCTAATACCGTTCCAAAAGTGTTGGTTACTATATCATCTAACTGACAATAGCCTCTCTTCGTCAGAAACTGTAGAAGCTCTAGACACACACTAAAAAGAAATCCTATCATGACACAGTATCTTCCTATTTTAAATTTATTGAATCCTAGTGGAAATAGGATTCCAAACGGAAGGAACATTATGATGTTTTCGATGAAGTAAGCTTGGGACATCGTGGAATTCCCCCATGTGGCAAATAGGCCTAGATCCACCCCTATTCTGGAGCCTGGTTCACGGGAGAAGATGGCTAGTTGGAGGAGGACTGTAATGTAGGTTATACATAGGAATAATATCCACTTTCTATTTTGTTTTGATGGATTTTTTCCACAATAACGTTCTTTATTGTAGATATTCCAGAGGAAAAGAAATATGCATGATATAAAGATACCTAGGGGAAGGTACTTTATTGGTTGTAGTAAATCATTTGCGATGTGTATCGTCAATTGATAAATTGCATCACTGATTTTATCCAATATTATCAGCTCCTTTCCCTAGGTTATCTCCATATTGGTTGCACTTTATAATATGTAATAGTTTATGTCATTACTGAGTACTAAACTCACCAACTATGTCTGTATCTATAATAGTATAGAAAAGAGGTGCTGTCCATTTAATCTTCAATTCATAGTATCCTTGCTTTGCATTATTGCCTCCATCATAATTTCCATATATAATAACCTTATTAAGAAAGGATACCATAATTATGAAATTATCAAATTACTATTCCTCCGGAGAATTTGCTCGTATGGCTAATGTATCTATTCGTACAATTCGTTTTTATGATAAACAAAATATTTTAAAACCTTCCTTTATAAAGCCGTCGGGTGCACGTTTTTATACAGATTCAGACTTTGCTCGCCTTCAACAAATACTTCTATTAAAATATCTTGGGTTTTCATTAGATGAAATACGAGATATGACTATTAACGATACCGATTATCACTTTT